>NZ_JBHWCL010000031.1:0-66207 GCF_042735125.1 Kitasatospora sp. NPDC059599
CATCAGAGTCTCGGCCGCGCCGCTTGATGCTGACTGGATGCCAGCCGTTCAAGGCACGTTTTTTCAGGTCAGGCGCTCGTGGAACCCCCGCCCGCTCTTGCGGCCGAGCAGCCCGGCCTCGACCATCCGGGAGAGCAGCGGCGGGGGTGCGTACAGCGGTTCCTTGTACTCCTCGTACATCGACCGGGCGATCGCCTCGACGGTGTCCAGGCCGATGAGGTCGGCGAGGGCGAGCGGGCCCATGGGGTGGGCGCAGCCGTGGACCATGCCGGCGTCGATGTCCTCGGGGGTGGCGTGGCCGGCCTCGGCCATCCGGATCGCGGACAGCAGGTAGGGCACGAGCAGCGCGTTGACGATGAAGCCGGCCCGGTCGCGGGAGCGGACGACGTGCTTGCCGAGGACGTCCCGGGCGAAGGCCTCGACCCGGTCGACGACGGTGGGAGCCGTGTGCAGCGAGGTGACCAGCTCGACCAGCGGCATCACCGGGGCCGGGTTGAAGAAGTGCAGGCCGAGGACGTGGGTGGCCCGGCCGGTGGCGATGCCCAGGCGGGTGACGGGGATGGCGGAGGTGTTGGTGGCCAGGACGGCGTCGTCGGCGACGAGCACCTTGTCCAGAGTGGTGAGCACCTCGGTCTTGACCCGTTCGTCCTCGACGACGGCTTCGACGACGAGTTGGCGGTCGGCGAGCGCTTCCGGGTCGTCGGCGAACAGCAGGTGGGCCCAGGCGTCGGTGCGCTGCCGTTCGTCGATCCGGCCGCGGTCGACGGCGCGGTGCAGGGAGCGGTCGATCCGGGCCCGGGCGGCGCGCAGGGCGTCCCGGCCGTTCTCGCAGACGACGGTGTCGAGTCCGGCGCGGGCGAAGACCTCGGCGATGCCGGCGCCCATCTGTCCGGCGCCGACGACCGCGACGCGGCGTATGTCGTTCATGGTGCGATTGCCTCCGTGGTGGGCGGTTCAGGCCGCGGTGCGGATCCGCACGAGGTGGCGGGTGTAGGCCTCGGTGGTGAGGAAGGCGGGCAGGTCGGCGCCGAGGGCGGTGTCCTGCAGGATGCGCACCGCGTCGTCCACGGCCGTCGGGTCGGCGCCCTCGGCGAGCAGGGCGGCCCGCTCACGGTCGATCAGCCGCCGCACCAGGTCCGGGGTGGCGAGCGAGCCGCCGGTGAGGCGGGTGCAGTGGTGCTGCCACTGCCAGATCTGGCACCGGGCGATCTCGGCGGTGGCGACGTCCTCCATCAGCCCGAAGACGGCGACGGCGCCGGAGCCGCCGAGCCAGGCCGTCAGGTAGCGCAGGGCGACGGCGACGTTGGCGCGCAGGCCCTGTTCGGTGGGCAGGCCGGCGGTGAGCCGTTGGACGCCGAGCAGGTCGGCGGCGGTGACCTCGACGTCCTCGCGGGTGCGGTCGAGCTGGTGCGGGCGGTCGCCGAGGACGGCGTCGAAGGCGGTGCGGCAGGTGTCGACCAGGCCGGGGTGGGCGACCCAGGAGCCGTCGAAGCCGTCGCCGGCCTCGCGTTCCTTGTCGGCGCGGACCCTGGTCAGGGCGGCCTCGTTGGCGGCGGGGTCGCGCTGCGGGATCGCGGCGGCCATGCCGCCGACGGCGTGGGCGCCGCGCCGGTGGCAGGTGCGCACCAGGAGGTCGGTGTAGGCGCGCAGGAACGGCTGGGTCATGGTGAGGGTGGCGCGGTCGGGCAGGACGAAGCGGGGGCCGTGGTGGGCGAAGTTCTTGATCAGGCTGAACAGGTAGTCCCAGCGGCCGGCGTTCAACCCGGCGGCGTGCTCGCGCAGTTCGTAGAGGATCTCGTCCATCTCGAAGGCCGCGGTGACGGTCTCGATCAGGACGGTGGCGCGGATCGTCCCGTGCGGGATGCCCAACTCGGCCTGGGCGAAGGCGAAGACCTCGTTCCACAGCCGGGCTTCGAGGTGGTTCTCCAGCTTGGGGAGGTAGACGTACGGGCCGGAGCCGGCCGCGATCTGCGGGCGGCCGCAGTGGAAGAGGTAGAGGCCGAAGTCGACCAGGGCGCCGACGGCCGGGCGGCCGTCGATCAGCAGGTGCTGTTCGTCCAGGTGCCAGCCGCGCGGACGGACCACGATGGTCGCCGGGTCGTCCCCGACGTAGTAGCGCTTGCCCTCCGGCGTGGTGTCGTCGATCCGGCGGTCGATCGCGTCGATCAGGTTGAGCTGGCCGGTGACGAGGTTGTGCCAGGTCGGGGCGGTGGCGTCCTCGAAGTCCGCGAGCCACACGTTCGCGCCGGAGTTGAGGGCGTTGACGGTCATCCGGCGTTCGGGCGGGCCGGTGATCTCCACCCGGCGGTCGACGAGGCCGGGGCCGGCGCCGGCCACCCGCCAGGAGGGGTCCTCCCGGACGGCGCGGGTCTCCGGCAGGAAGTCGAGGGTGCCGCCGGCGGCCAACGCGGCGGCACGGCGCTCGCGTGCGGCGAGGAGTTCGGTGCGACGGGCGGCGAACCCGTCGTGCAGACGGGCGAGGAAGGCGAGTGCCTCGGGGGTCAGGACCTCCTCGAAGCGGTCCTCGGGCGTTCCGAGGATCTCGACGCGGCTGGGCTGGCTCATCCGGTTCTCCAGGAAGGTGGGCCCGGGGCCTCGTCCCTCGGCGAGGCCCCGGGCGGGGGTGGACGGCGGCTCGTCCCCAACGGGCCGCCAGGGGTGGCTCAGTGGAACTGCTCGGCCTCGGTGGAGCCGGTGAGCGCCAGGGTCTCGGCGTTCGGGTTGAGCGCGGTGGAGACCAGGTCGAAGTAGCCGGTGCCGACCTCGCGCTGGTGCTTCACCGCGGTGTAGCCGTCCGGCACCGCGGCGAACTCGGCCTCCTGGAGGTCGACGTAGGCCGTCATGCCGTGCTCGGCGTAGCCGCGGGCCAGCTGGAACATCGAGTGGTTCAGGGCGTGGAAACCGGCCAGCGTGATGAACTGGAAGCGGTAGCCCATGGCGCCCAGCTCCCGCTGGAACTTGGCGATCCGGTCGTCGTCCAGCGCGGCCTTCCAGTTGAAGGACGGCGAGCAGTTGTAGGCCAGCATCTTGTCCGGGTACTCGGCCTTCAGCGCCTCGGCGAACTCGCGGGCCTGGGCGAGGTCCGGGGTGCCGGTCTCCACCCAGATCAGGTCCGCGTACGGCGCGAAGGCGAGGCCGCGGGAGATCACCGGCGCCATCCCGGGCTCGACCCGGTAGAAGCCCTCGGCGGTGCGCTCACCAGTGCAGAACCGGGCGTCGCGCTCGTCGACGTCGCTGGTCAGCAGGTTGGCGGCGAGCGCGTCGGTGCGGGCGACGATCAGCGTCGGCACGTCGGCGATGTCGGCCGCCAGCCGGGCGGAGTTGAGGGTGCGGACGTGCTGCGCGGTGGGCACGAGGACCTTGCCGCCGAGGTGGCCGCACTTCTTCTCGGACGCCAGCTGGTCCTCGTAGTGGATGCCCGCCGCGCCGGCCGCGATCATGCCCTTGGTGAGCTCGAACGCGTTCAGCGGGCCGCCGAAACCCGCCTCGGCGTCGGCGACGATCGGCACCAGCCAGTCCGGGCCGTCGTTGCCCTCGGCGGCGTCGATCCCGTCCGCCCGCAGCAGCGCGTTGTTGATCCTGCGCACCACCTGCGGAACCGAGTTGGCGGGGTAGAGGCTCTGGTCCGGGTAGGTCTGCCCGGCCTGGTTGGCGTCGGCCGCGACCTGCCAGCCGGACAGGTAGACCGCCTGCAGGCCGGCCTTCACCATCTGCACGGCCTGACCGCCGGTGAGCGCACCGAGCGCGTGGACGTAGTCCTGCTCGTGCAACTGCCGCCACAGGCGCTCGGCGCCGCGCCGGGCCAGGGTGTGCTCCTCGCGTACCGTGCCCGACAGCCGGACCACGTCGGCCGCCGTGTAGGTGCGCTCGATCCCGGCCCACCGCGGGTCGGACGTCCACCGGGCGGCCAGCTCCGCCGCGCGCTGCTCCTGCTGCTGACGAACCGACTGAGTCATGGGTCTGCTCCCCAAGGGTGTTCGTTGTGCTCGTTGCGAAGGGTGTGACGCACCTCACCGCGAGGGCGCGTGGGCGGCCGGGTGGTGCCGGGCGGCGGTGGAACACCGCAGGACGTGGACGCCCGGACAGCGCTCCCGGCCGCGACCGGCCCGGTGTTCCGCTGCTGTCCTGCGCACCTCCCGGCCGCACCACCGACTCTGGCAGCTCGCCGAGCCGCCGTCACCGGTGGACCGCTGCCAGGTCCTGCGAACGATCCCCGGCGAATCCGCGAAGGTTGCGAAGGCCCGCAGCCCCCCGCCACGGCTACGCTGCCCCCACCGGCACCGCGCGGCTGCGCCGCCCGGCCGGCACACCGACGCGCCGGCACACCGACGCGCCGGCACACCGACGCCCGCAGGGGCAGCCGGCACCACCGACGCCCGCAGGGGGAGAACGACATGGGAAAGGCCTTCGCCGGCGCCCGGCTGCGCCGCCTGCGCGAGGAACGCGGCCTCAGCCAGGCCGCCCTCGCCCGGCTGATCGACCTGTCACCCAGCTACCTCAACCAGCTGGAGCACGACGCCCGCCCGCTCACCGTCCCCGTGCTGCTGCGCCTCACCGAGGCCTTCGGCGTCGAGGCCGGGTACTTCGCCCCGCCGGACAGCGCCCGGCTCACCGCCGAACTCCGCGACGCCCTCGGCGAGGAGCTCGCGGCCGGCCGGGTCACCCCCGGCGACCTCGACGAACTCGCCGCCCGGCTGCCCGCCGTGGCCCGCCTGCTGATGGACCTCGGCCGCGGCCGGCGGGCCGTCGCCGAACAACTGGCCGTCCTCGCCGGCGACCGCGGCCCGGCGCCCGACACCCTCACCCCGCACGAGGAGGTCCGCGAGTTCTTCTACCGCCGTCGCAACTACGTCGACGAACTCGACACCGCGGCCGAGGAGTCGGCGAGCGCCATCGGCCTGCGGCGCGGCGTGGTCGGGGCGGTCCTGGCCGAGCGGCTCGCCTCCGGCCACGGCGTACGGACCGTCACCGGCGGCGGGGACCTGCACAGCTTCGACCCGCGCACCAGGGTCCTCAGCCTGTCGGACCGGCTGCGCCCGGGCCAGCAGGCCTTCCGGATGGCGACCCAGCTGGCGTACCTGGAACACGACCCGCTGCTGTCCGAACTTGCCGCCCAGGACAGCCCGGAGGGCGGCACCGCCTGGTCGCTCACCCGGATCGGCCTGGCCAACTACTTCGCCGCCGCGCTGGTCCTCCCGTACACCGCGTTCCACGCCGAGGCCGAATCCGCCCGCTACGACATCGAGCACCTCGCCGACCACTTCGGCGTCGGCTACGAGACGGTCTGCCACCGGCTCAGCACCCTGCAGCGGCCCCGGCTGCGCGGCGTGCCGTTCTCCTTCGTCCGGGTCGACCGGGCGGGCAACGTCTCCAAACGCCAGTCCGCCACCGACTTCCACTTCTCCCGCACCGGCGGCACCTGCCCGCTGTGGAACGTCTACGAGGCCTTCGCCGCGCCCGGCCGCGTCCACGTCCAGGTCGCCGCCATGCCCGACGGCCGCCGCTACCTCTGGACCGCCCGCGCCGTCACCCGCTCCCCGGGCGGCTGGGCCCGCCCCACCAAGACCTTCGCCCTCGGCCTCGGCTGCGAACTGCGCCACGCCGGACGGCTCGTCTACTCGGCGGGGCTCGACCTCGGCGACGAGACCGCCGCCACCCCGATCGGCCTCGGTTGCAAGGTCTGCGACCGCCCCGCCTGCCCGCAGCGCTCCGCACCCGCCATCGGCCGCCCGCTCGCCGTCGACGAGCACACCAGCACCTTCGTCCCGTACCCGGCGGTGCCCGCGCCCCGGCACTGACCTTCGGGCGGCTGTGCCCGCCCGCTGTGCCCGGCCGCTGTGCCCGGCCGCTGCGCCCGCCGAGCGGGCCGAAACCGTGGTGCGCCCGGACCGCGGTCACCGGTACCGTCCGCGGGTGACCCGTCGAACTCCCCCGCGCCCCGCGCCGGTCGAAGAGCTGTTTCCCGAGGTCGTCCCCTTCCGCCGGGAGGCCGTGCGACTGCACCCGCGAGCGGGCCGGCCGGCCCCCGGTGACAGCTCGGTGGGCGGCCCGCTGCTGTGGCCGGCGCGGGAGCCGTGGCCGGACTGCCCGGAGCACCCGGGATCGCCGATGGTCGCGGTCGTGCAGGTCCGCCGTGCCGACGTGCCCGACCTCGTGCCCTTCCCGGAGGGGCGGGACCTGCTCCAGGTGCTGTGGTGCCCGCGCGCCCACGACGGGCAGTGGGTCGTCCCGCTGGTCCGCTGGCGGTCCGCGGCGGAGGTCGGCGAGGTGCGGCAGGCCCCGCCGGTACCGCCGGAGGCCCGGTACGGTCAGGTGCCGCGGCCGTGCGTCGTCCATCCGGAACCGGTCACGGAGTACCCGAGCTGGGACCTGCCGGACACGCTCTGGGACGCCCTGGAACCCCGCGTCGAGCAGGTGGAGGCGCAGACGGGCTGGGACTACCAGTTCCACCTGTCCACCGCGCCGGGCATCAAGCTGGGCGGCTACCCGGGCTGGTGCCAGGAACCGCGGTGGCCGGACTGTCCGACCTGCCGGGCACCGATGGACCACCTGCTGACCGTGGACAGCACCGAGGACCACGACTGCCGGCTGACGTGGACACCGGTCGAGGACCGCGACTTCCGCCGGCAGGGCGCGGACCTGAGCCTCGGCGACCTGGGCGGGGTGTACCTGTTCGAGTGCCGCGCGTGCCCCGGCCGCCCGTTCGCCCACCGCTACGACGCCTGAACGGCCGTCGCGCGCCGGTGCGGCCGGTGCGCGGCGGCCGGTGTCCCGGTCGGCGGTCCCGCAGGCTTCAGCCCCGGAAGGCCGCCGCGTGTTCGGCGGCCCAGGTGGCGAAGGTCAGGGCGGGGCGTCCGAGGAGCCGCGGGACGGTGTCCGTCGTCGGGCCCGGCTGTTCCAGGCATGCGGCCGCGTAGCCGATCAGGCGGTCGGGCACGTCCTCGGGCAGCCCCTGGGCGAGCATCGCCCGGCGCAGTTCCTCGGGCGGCACCTCCGCGAACGCCAGCTCCCTGCCGATGGCTTCGCCGATGAGCCGGGCCTTGTCCCGTTGGGTGAGCGACTCGGGCCCGGTGAGTGCGTACGCACGGCCCGCGTGGGCGGGGTCCACGAGTGCCCGGACGGCGACCTCGGCGATGTCCCGCTGGTGGACGGGGGAGGTGGCCGCGTCGCCGTGCACGCCCCGGACGAGGCCGGTCGCGCGGATCTGCGGTGCCCAGGCGAGGGCGTTGGCGTCGAAGTCGGCGCACCGCAGGAACGTCCACTGCAGCCCGGAGGCCCTGGCCGCGGCCTCGACCCGCTCGAACTCCTCGGCGAAGCGCCGGTACCCCCCGCCGTACTCGACCGTGACGGCCGACAGCACCACCACGCGCCGCACGCCGTGCTCGGCCGCCAGCGCCAGCAGCTCGGCACTCGCACCGCCGACGGCGCGCGGGCTGAGCAGGAGGGCCTCCACGCCGTCCAGTGCCGGGGCCAGCGACTGCGGTCTGGACGGATCGCCGACGACCGGCCGGACGCCGGTGGCCGGCCCGCCGTGGGCCGGCTCGCCGGCGGCCGGATCGCGGGTGACTGCGGCGACCTCGCGTCGCTGCGCCGCCAGGTGTTCCACCACGGTGCGACCGATGGTTCCGGTCGCGCCAGTGACCATGATCATGTGCAGACTCCTGTCCGGAAGGCAGGTGGCACCTCGTGCCCCTGTGGCCCTGATGGGCGGTCGTACCGTCGGCGTTCCGATCGCCGGCGTGGTGCTGTGCGGTTCCGACGGTGGCTTCGACACCGGTGACGGGTGGTCGGGCCTGCCGCCGGGTTCCCGGTCCACCGCTGGTCCGGGGTGACGGCGCGCCGCCTCAGCCGGCGTCGCGGGGGCGGCGGTCGAGGTGCTCGCGCAGGAACGAGATCTCCGCTTCGACGGCCTGTTCGTGCGATTCGAGGAACGGGGCGTAGTGACGGCCGGACAGCCGGACGACCTCGGCGTGCGGTGCGCTCCGGGCCGCGCGGACGGCGGGGCCGGGGAGCGCGCTCTGGTCCTGGTCGCAGACGACCACCAGCAGCGGGCACCGGATCCGGGGGGCGTGGAGCCCGGGCCGGTACCCGCCGATCTGCAGGGCCAGGCGTGCGGCGACGGTCTGCTCCCAGTTCGCGTGGCGACGGTCGGGATCGAGCGCCCGGTCGCAGTCCATGGCGTCGGCCGTGGTGAGGGAGGCGACGGCGCCGCGCGGTCCGGCGGTCGGGACCAGCAGCGGCGGGCGTCCGACGAGGCTGCCGAGCGCGTCGGCGACGCCCCGGCCGAGGAGCCGCAGCAGGGCGAGGGGCGTCATGGAGCGCAGCGCGTGGGGGGCGACGGCGCGGGCGTCGACCAGCGGGGTCTGGGCGATCGCACAGGCCAGTCGCGGGTGTTCGGCCGCGACCCGGAAGACGTGGCCGCCCGCGAGCGAGAAGCCCCAGACGGAGATCGCGTCCGGGTCGACGTCGGGGAGACCGGCGGCGAAGTCGATCGCGGCGTGCCAGTCGGCGACCTGCTCGTCGACGCGGAGGATCTGGCGCGGAAGGCCCCCGCTCTCTCCGAACCGGCGGTGGTCGAAGGCGAGGACGGCGAACCCGGCCTCGTTGAACCGTGCGGCGAACAGGTCCGTGGCCGGTTCCTTCGTCACCGAGGTTCCGCCGGCCATGATGACGCAGCCGCCGTTGGACCCCGGGTAGTGCCAGGCGGCGCACGAGGTGTCGCCGCTGGCGAAGCGTACTGCTTTCCGTTGTGTGAGCGTGGGCACGTCGGCCTCCGTGGTGGATCTGTCTCTCGGGGTGCTGTGGAGGTGCGGGCCTGCGGTGCGGTCGCACCGCGGGCCCGCTCCTCCCGGGCCGCCGGTGGCGGCACCGGGGGTGCTGACGGTCAGCCGGTGAGGCCGGGGAACCAGATGCGCGGGTCGAGGATCACGGGTTGCTCCTTTCCGGGGCTCGGGTCCGCCGACGTCGGTCGGGGACGGGCGGAGCGGATGACCTCCATGGTTGGGGTGTCGTCCGCGGAACGGGCGCCGCGAGGCCACGGAATGGGCGAAACTCTCGTTCATGGCACGTGAATCGACGAATTCCGTACTGAGCCTCCCGGACCAGCGGCTGGTGGCCGCGTTGCAGTGGGACGGCCGCCTCACCGCCGAGCGGGCGGCCCACGCGCTGGGGCTCAGCCCGGCCACCGTCCGCCGCCGCCTGCACGCGCTCGGCGCCGACGGCACCGTGCGCGTGGTCGTCTCGCCGGTGGCGCGACCGCGCAACGGGGGCTCGGCCGGAGCCCTGTTCCTGCGCATCCGGGTCCTGCGGGGAAAGCTCGACACGATCGTGGCCGCGCTCGCGGCGCGTGAGGACATCCCCTTCATCGACATCACCACGTCGGGTGACGAGATCTTCGCGGTCGCCCGTACCGAGCCGGGCTCACGGGACCAGTTGGTCTTCCGTCAACTGCCCTCGACCCAGGCGGTGACCTCCCTGGAGAGCGCCACGATCCTGCACGTCTTCCGGCTCACCTCCGAGTGGCGCCACCAGGTGCTGACCGCGGCCGAGCGGGAGGCGCTCGGCCCGGGCGCGCCGGCCGTCGGGGCGGCGGCCGCCACGTCGCCGGGCCCGTACGGCGTCGACACCGATGCCTTGGAACAGGCCCTCATCGACGCCCTCACGCCCGACGCGCGGCTGAGCGCGGTGGCCCTGGCCGAGCGCACCGGTCACCCGGAGAGCACGGTGCGCCGACGCCTCGCCCACCTGGCGGCCGAAGGCCGTCTGGTCACCCAGGTCCTGGTCGACCCCCGCCGCCTCGGGCTGCCCATCGAAGCCAAGTTCCTGCTGCAGGTGGCCCCGGACCACCTGGCCGCCGCCGGGCAGGCGCTGGCCGACCACCCCGCGGTGCACGGCGCGTTCGCGACGTCGGGTCCTTCCAACCTGCACGCGGCCGCGTACTTCCCGGACCTGGCGACCCTCTACACCTTCCTCTCCCACGACCTGGTCGGCCTGGGCATCACCCACGTCGAGACGGCCGTCGTGAGTCACGCCGCCAAACGCACTCCGATGCCGGTCCGACCGGTCCCGTCGGGGTGAGGGCGCACCGCCCCGTACGCCCGGGTGGGCGAACGGGGCGGGCCCTTCCGGGGTGACCGGTACCGCGCCGCCCGGGGCCGGGGTTCGGGGCTCGGGACGCGGTGCCGGTCGGGACGGTCCGGGTGGGGACGGCGCCGCCGGGCCCGGCGCCGGCGACCGGACGGGGCGTCAGCCGACCCGGTGCAGCCGGACCAGGCGGCTGGCGTGGTCGCCGGCGGGCAGGTCCAGGTCGATGCCGCGGTTGCGCAGGACGGCGCCGTCGTGCACCCGGCCGGTGTCCGGGTCGCGGTAGCGGTGCCCGGTGTGGAGGGCGGGCAGGCGCAGCGGGGCGGGGTGGTGGCCGAAGCGGGTGGTCGGGCGCCAGGCGAGGACGGCGTGCTCGGTGTCGTCCGGGGCGGCGTAGTGGACGGCGGTGAGTCCGTCGTGGCCGGTGAGCCGGTGCTGGAGGCCATGCTGCACGAGTGGCCGGATCCGCTTGTACTCGGCGACCAGGCGGGCGGCCTCGGCGAGTTCGTCCGGTGTCCACCGGGTGAGGTCGCCGCCCAGGCCGAGGGCCCCGGCCATGGCGACGTGGAAGCGGAAGCGCAGGGGCGTGGTGCGGCCGGTGATGCCGTTGGGTGAGTCGGTGACCCAGGAGGCCATGGTGTGGGCGGGGAAGAGCTGGCTGAAGCCGTGCTGGACGGAGATCCGGTCGACCGGGTCGGTGTTGTCGGAGGTCCAGGCCTGGTCGGTCCGGGCGAGGACGGCGAGGTCGACGCGGCCGCCGCCGCCGGCGCAGGCCTCGATCCGCAGGCCGGGGTGGTCGGCGCGCAGCCGGTCCATGATCCGGTGGACGGCCCGGGTGTGGTCGATCCACCGCCGGTCGGGGTCCGGGTGGACGGACCGGCCGGTGTCGGTGAAGGGGCGGTTGGCGTCCCACTTGAGCCAGTCCACGTCGTTCTCGGTGACCAGCCGGTCGAGGGTCGCCCGCACCCATTCCTCGACGTCGGGGCGGGCGAGGTCGAGGACGAGCTGGTGGCGCAGTTCGGTGGTGTCCCGGGTGGGTGCGTGGAGCACCCAGTCGGGGTGGGCGCGGTACAGGTCGCTGTCGGCGTTGACCATCTCCGGTTCCACCCACACGCCGAAGGCCATGCCGTGGCCGTGGACGTGGTCGGCGAGCGGTCGCAGGCCGTCGGGGAAGGCCCCGGGCCTGGGCGTCCAGTCGCCGAGGCCGGCGCGGTCGTCGGTGCGGGCGCCGAACCAGCCGTCGTCCAGGACGAAGAGTTCGACGCCGAGCCCGGCGGCGAGGTCGGCGAGGCGGCACTGGCCGGCCTGGTCGACGGCGAAGCCGGTGGCTTCCCAGGAGTTGTACAGGACGGGCCGGTCGCGGTCGGGTTCGGGCAGGACGGCCGTCCGGACGTGGGCGTGCCAGGCGCGGCTCGCCCCGCCGAAGCCGTCGGGGGTGTAGAGGCCGGCGAAGACCGGGGTGTGCAGGGTCTCGCCCGGTTGCAGGGCCCAGCCGAGCCCCTCGTGGCCGAAGCCCCCGGTCCAGGTGGTGCGGCCGACCGGGTCCCGGTGCACGGTGATGCGCCAGCTCCCGCTCCAGGCGAGCGCGGTGCTCCACACGTCGCCCTGCTCCTCGGTGGCGGATCCGTCGTCGAGGGCCAGCCAGGGGCCGGCGTGGTGGCCGGTGAGGCCCCGGCGGCTGGTGAGGACGGTTTCGGCGACCGGGAGCCGGTCGCGGTGCAGCTGGAACTCGCTGGCCCAGCCGCCGACCAGGTGGCTGAGCCGGTAGTCGGGCAGGTGCGGAGCGGTCCAGGACGCCGAGTCGAGGCGGAGGACCGTGATCGGGCCGGTGTCGCTCTCCGCGGTGCCGGTGTGGGTGAGTTCGGTCCAGCGTTCGATCACGTCGCTGTCGGGCCGTACCCGGTAGCAGAGTTCGGCGGCCAGCGGGTAGTGACGGTCGGTCAGGAGGAGTCGCAGCTCGCCGCCGTCGACGCGGTGGCCGCGGAAGTGCCACTGGGCGCCCGAGGTGCCGTCGGGGAAGCGCACCTGGAGGCCTGCCGGGCCGAAGCGGGCGCCGGTCTGGATGCCGAGTTCGTCGGGGGCCGCGTCGTCCTCGAAGCTGCTGTCGGCGGGGGAGTGGGGGTGCGGCAGTTCGAGGGCGTCGAGGGGCGGCCCCCAGTGGACGTGGCGGGGGCTGCCGTCGGCGCCGACGCGTACGGCGTAGACGCTGTTCGGCGTGCGCAGGACGGCGGTGCCGTGGTCGGTGTCGAAGGAGACGGCGGGAGGGGTGGTGGGCACGGGTGTCCCCCAGGGAGGAGGTGGGTGGTCGGACCGGGGCGGGGCGGGGCGGTGGGGCGGGCGTCCGGGCGGGGTCCTGGTGCGGGTGGCGGGCACGTGGGTGGCCCGAGATTAGGTCCGGCGGACTGTCCAAATCAATACTGGAAGAAGTTATTTATTTGTCGTAGGTTGCAGCCGTGTTCCCCACCCATGTCCAGCCCTTGGTCACCGCGCCGGCCGAGACGTCGATGCTCGCCCTCCTCTTGACCGAAGGCCCCCTCAGCCGGGTCGAACTGGCCCGTCGCACCGGCCTGTCGTCCACCGCCGTCACCAAGGCCGCCCGGCCGCTCATCGACGACGGCTACCTGCACGAACTCCCCCCGGAGCGCACCGCCCCGGGCGCCGGACGGCCCGTCAACCCCCTGGCCGTCACCGCCGACCGGGAGTTCTTCGTCGGGGTCAAGATCAGCGCGGAGGCCCTGTTCGGCACGGTCTGCGACCTGCGGGCCGGCCTGCGGGCCACCGCCGAGCGCAGGCTGGGCGAGGACCGCGGCCCGGCCGCCGTGTGCGCCCTGGTCGGCGAACTCGTCGAGCTCCTGCTCGACGCGGACCCGGCGTTCCGGGAGCGCACCCGCCACCTCGGGATCGCGGTCTCCGGCGACGTCGACCGCACCGCCGGCCGGGTCCGCTACTCCGTCCTCCCCGGGTGGCAGGACGTCCCGCTCGCCGAGACGGTGGCGCGGGCGACCGGCCTGAGCGTCACCGTCGAGAACGACGTCAAGGCCCTCACCGCGGCCGAACACTGGTTCGGCGAGGGCATCGGCACCGAGTACTTCGCACTGGTCACGATCGGCGCGGGGATCGGCTCCGGCCTGGTCGTCAACGGCCGGCTGATCGCCGGGGCGTACGGCGTCGCCGGCGAGATGGGGCACATCTGCATCGACCCGGCCGGACCGCCCTGCCACTGCGGCCAGACCGGCTGCGTGGAGGCGATCGCCTCCAGCGACGCCATCCTGGCCGCCGTCCGCGACGCCACCGGTGACGCGGACCTCGACTTCGACGGCGCCGTCCGCCTCGCCCGCGGCGGAGACCCCGCCGCCCGCGAGGCCTTCGCCCGGGCGGGACGGGCGATCGGCACCGGAATCGCCACCCTGGTCAGCCTGCTCGGCCCCGAACGGGTCGTCGTGACCGGGGAGGGCCTCGACACCTACGACCTCTTCGGCGTGCACATCAGGAACGCGTACGCCGCCCACTGCTTCAAGGCCGCCGCGAAGTGCCCGCTGACGCTGCGTCCGCTCCCCTGGGAGGAATGGGCCAGAGGCGCCGCCGTCCTGGGCATCCAGGCGCTCTTCCCGTAAGGCACCGCACCACCCTGACGGCCCCGCACACGCGGGAGCCCGGCCAGTGCACCACCACATCGCACCGGACTCCCGGCCGGTGTCCGCGCAACGCCCGGCAGCGACCGACGGCAGCGACCGAGGTCGCAACCGTCGCCGGCACCCGACAGCGGACACCCACCGGGGGCGGACCCACCCGCACCGGACGGCGGACACCCGCCCGGGACGGACCCACCCGTACCCCCACCCTCGAGGATGCGATATGAGCGCACACGCATCGCAGCTCAGCCGACGCGGATTCCTCAGCGGCTCGCTGCTCTTCGTCGCCGGCGCCGCGGTCGGCTGCAGCACCGACCCGACCGGCGGCGGCTCCTCCGGAGCCAGGACCACGCTGAACGTCTGGTTCCACGCCTACGGCGAAGCCGGGACCCAACAGGCCGCCACCCGCTACGCCGAGGCCTTCACCAAGGCCCACCCCGACATCGCGGTCAAGGTCACCTGGGTCCCGGGCGACTACACCGGCAAGCTCAACGCGACCCTCCTCACCGACGGCGCCCCCGACGTCTTCGAGATCGGCGACTTCAGCGCGGCCATGGCCCGGCGCGGCCAGATAGCCCCGCTCGACGACCTGTACGGCACCGCCGCACCGGACTTCAACCCGGGCGACCTCGCCTACGTGACCGTCGACGGCAAGCCCCACGGCGTCAAGATGGTCGACGACGTCGTGATGCTCTACTACCGCAAGAGCGTCCTCGCCAAGGCGGGCATCAACCCTCCCGCCACCTTCGACGAACTGGTCGCCGCGGCCAAGGCGCTCACCACCAGGAACGGCAAGGGCCTGTTCGTCGGCAACGACGGCATCGGTGACACCCCGTTGCTGGCGGTGCTCTCCAACGGCGGCGACCTGGTCACCGACGGCAGGGTCGGGTACGCCTCCCCGCAGGCCGTCGAGGCGGTCACCGGCCTCAAGCGGCTGCACGACGACCAGTCCCTGCAACTCGGCTTCACCACCGACTGGTGGGACCCGTCCGCCCTGGTCCAGGACGTCGTCCCGATCCAGTGGTGCGGCCTGTGGGCGATGCCCGCGATCAGGACCGCGCTCGGCGACGACTTCGGCGTCCTGCCCTGGCCGGCCTTCAAGCCGGGCGGCCGCCCGGTGGTGCGGGTCGGCGGCTGGACCAGCTGCGTCAACGCCAAGAGCAGGCACGTGGACGCGGCCAAGCGGTTCGTCCAGTGGCTCTGGGTCGAACAGACCGACCTCCAGAAGGACTTCGCGGAGAGCTACGGCTTCCACATCCCGCCGCGCACCTCGGTCGCCGCCGCCGCGGACAAGCTCGCCCAGGGCCCCGCCAAGGAGACCCTCGCGCTCGCCGCCCAGTACGGCAGGAACAACCCGAACCTCTGGGACAGCACGGTCTCCACCCCGTTCAACGCGGCCGCCGCCAAGATCGTCGCCGGACAGGGCGACCCCGCCCGGCTCCTCGCCGAAGCGGCCGAGCAGGCCCAGACCTCCGTGGACAGGCAGCACAGCGGATGAACGCCACCCCGGACAGCACCCGGAGTCTCGGGCGTGCCGCGTCACCCGCGACGGAACCGTGGGCCCACGCCCCGGCCCGCCGCCCCGGGCGTGCCGACCGGCGCGCCTGGGGAGCGTTCGCCCTGCTCGCAGGCCCGATGCTGATCGGCCTCGGGACCTTCAAGTACGTGGCCATCGGCTGGAGTTTCCTGCTCAGCCTCAGCGACGCCCACGGGACCATCGCCCTCGGCCACTGGGTGGGCCTGGACAACTACCGGCACCTGCTCGCCGACCCGGCCTTCCGTTCCTCGCTGGTCCGGATCGTGCTCTTCACCCTCGCCATCGTGCCGGTCACCTTCGCCGTCTCGCTCGGCCTCGCGCTGCTCGTGCACCGCGTCCGGCGCGGTCGGGCGGTGGTGCGCACCGCCTTCCTGATCCCGGCCGCCGTGTCCTACGTCGCGGCGTCCCTGCTGTGGAAGATGTGCCTGTTCAACGGCCTGCCGGCGGGCATCGCCAACACGGTCGGCGGCTGGTTCGGGATGACCGCCGTCCCCTGGCTGCAGACCACCGACCCCCCGCTCTACTGGATCGTCCTGGTCACCCTCCGGCTGTGGCTCCAGGTCGGCTTCTACATGGTGCTCTTCCTGGCCGGCCTGCAGGCCGTCCCCCGGGACGTGTACGAGGCCGCGGCCCTGGACGGCGCCACCGGCCTGCGGCTGCTGCGGCGGATCACCCTGCCCATGCTGCGCAACACCTCCGTCGCGGTGCTCATGCTCCAGTTCATCGCCGCCTTCCAGGCCTTCGACGAGTTCTACAACCTGTTCAACAGCGGTCTGTCGGGCGGCGGCACCGCGCCTGTGCGGACCCCGCTGGTCTACCTGTACGACACCGCGATGGGCGCCCAGGACTACGGCCTCGGATCGGCGGGGGCCTTCGTCCTCACCGCGCTGATCGTGGCCGTGACGCTGGTCCAGGGCCGGCTGACCGGCTTCGGCAAGGGCGGGGAGTGAACCGGCCGTGACGAACAACCCGTTCGGGCGCCTGCGCCCCGGCGCGCGCGGCCTGCTGGTGGGCCTGCTGACGGCGGTCTTCCTGACGCCGTTCTACCTGATGCTGCGCAACGCACTGATGGACTCCAAGGGCCTGGCCTCGCCCCGGTGGACCTGGTGGCCCTCGCCCATGCACTGGGAGAACTTCACCGCGCTCCTCGACGACCCGACCCTGCACATGGGCCGGGCCCTCGGGAACTCGCTGCTGATCGCCGGGATCACCGCCCCGGTCTCGACGCTCCTGGCCTCCGCCGCCGGGTACGCCTTCGCACGGATCCCGGTGCGCGGACGCGGCGTGCTGCTGGCCCTGGTGGTGGCCACGCTGATGATCCCCGGCTCGGTCACCTTCGTGCCCACCTTCGTGGTGGTCGGCTCGATGGGTGGGGTCAACACGCTGTGGGGCCTCATCGCACCCGGCCTGTTCAACCCGTTCGCGGTCCTGCTGTTCCGCAACTTCTACCTGCAGTTCCCGGCCGAGATCGAGGAGGCCGGGCGGCTGGACGGGCTCGGCTGGTTCGGGCTCTACCGGCGGATCGCCCTCCCCGCCTCGGGCGCGATGCTCGCCTCCCTCGGCGCGCTCGCCTTCATCGACAGCTGGAACGCCTTCCTGTGGCCGCTGGTCATCGGACAGGACCCGTCCAGCTGGACCGCCCAGATCGCGCTGTCCACCTTCCTCACCTCGCAGACCATCAACCTGCCCGGCCTGTTCGCCGGCGCCGTCGTGACCGTCGCCCCGCTGGTGGTGATGTTCCTCATCGCCCAGCGGTACATCGTCGAAGGCATCGCCACCAGCGGCCTCAAGGGCTGAACCGCCCGCAACCCCCGCAACCGTCCGCCCCGAGGGCCGAACCGCCCGCAACCGCCCGCCCCGAGGGCCGAACCGCCCCCCAGACACCCCGGACGTCGTGAGCCGGGGTCCGCACCACCCCGCTCCTCCCTCACCCCACCAGAAGACCGGAGGGAAACCCTCATGCGATCCGTCCGACCCGCCCCGCGCGGCCTGCCCGCGGTGCTCGTCACCACCGCCCTGCTGGTCCTGTCCGCCCCCGGCGCCGTCGCCGTCGCCGCGCCGACCACCGGCACCGCGACCGCGAGCGCCACCGCCTCCGCCCCCGTCGCGATGACGGGAGCCCAACTCGCCGCCTCCTGGACCGGACCGCTGTCCACCCGGGGCCGGTACGTCGTCGACGCGAACGGCGAGCGCTTCAAGCTCAAGGCGAGCAACTGGGCCGGCGCCCAGGGCACGTGGGAGGGCAGCGGTGCCGTCGACGACCCGGCGAACAACCAGGCCGGGCAGGTCTCCCACAACATCCCGCTCGGCCTGGACCGCACCCCGATCAGCCGGATCCTGTCCGACTTCCACGCGGTGGGCGTCAACAGCATCCGGCTGCCCTTCGCCAACGCGATGATCCACGACACGGTGGCCGTCCCGGACTCCGCCGTCGCCGCCAACCCGCAGCTCAGGGGCATGACACCGCTCCAGGTGTACGACGCCGTCGTCGCCGCGCTGACCGCGGACGGCTTCGCCGTCATCCTCAACAACCACACCACGAGCTACCGCTTCTGCTGCGCCCTGGACGGCAACGAGCGCTGGAACAGCGGCCAGTCCACGCAGCAGTGGATCGACGACTGGGTGTTCCTGGTCAACCGGTACAAGGGCAACAAGCGGGTGGCCGGCGCCGACCTGCGCAACGAGGTCCGGCGCGACACCTGGGACGACCCGAACTGGGGGTCGGGCGACGGCCACGACCTCTACGCCGCGTTCGAGCAGGCCGGCAACAGGATCCTCGAAGCCGACCCCGACATGCTGATCATCATGGAGGGCATCAACTGGCAGGGCATTCCCTCCGGGATGTTCAGCCACGGCCGCCCGATGCTCACCCCGGTCCGCACCCTCTCCAACACCCTGATCGACTCCGGCAAGCTGGTCTACTCCGCGCACTTCTACGCGTACACCGGCCCCAACCACACCGGCGCGAGCGGCGGCTGGCAGAACGGCGAGACCAACGACCCCCGCTACCAGGACCTCACCCCCGAGCAGCTCGTCCAGGTCGTGAACGACGAGGCCCTGTTCGTCACGCAGTCCGGACAGCACTTCACCGCCCCCGTGTGGATCAGCGAGTTCGGCGCCGGCGGCCGCGGCTCCGACAACGCCAAGGAGAAGGACTGGTTCGACCGCTTCACCGACATCCTGGTGAAGAACGACACCGACTTCGCCCAGTGGCCGCTCGTCGGCTGGAGCGACCCCACCGGCAAGCCCAACGACACCTGGGCGCTGATCTCCTACGACGCCGCCGGCAGGAGGACGAGCGTCGAGGATCCCGGCGACTGGCGCGCCACCGACTGGAACAAGCTCGTCAACGCCCCCGCCAGGACCGGGCCCGTCCCCCGGAGCGACCACTGGAACATGGTCGACCTCGACTTCGGTGACCAGGACCTCTCCCGCACCATGCGCGCCAAGGCCGACTGGGCCGTCGGCTACCGCAAGGGCAACTGCCCCGACACCCAGCGCGTCGTCGGCCTCGCCCGCAGCTCGAACCGAGGCCTGTGCACCGACGCGAACCAGCCGGCCGGGACCGCCGCCGGATGGACCGCCGTCAACGACGAGCGGTACGTCAAGGCCGACTGGGCCGGCGGCTACAACAAGCTCCAGTGCCCCGACAACAGCTTCGCCGTCGGCTACAGCGTCAACGGCAACGCCATGGCCACCCTGCTCTGCGCCCCCTCCACCACGCCGCTGCCCGCCACCGACCGCCTCGTCTGGTTCGACCACGGCGACAACCGGCCCGCCACCGGCGGATCGAACGCCAGCGACTGGGCGCCCGGCCACTACAAGGGCCAGTGCGCCGACAACGAGTACCTCGCCGGTGTCGCCTTCACCTGGAAGTGGATGCACGGCGGCGCCCCCGACGCCCTGCTCTGCCGTCCGCTCGCCTGACCCGCCCGCTCGCCCGCAGGGCCCGCCCCCGGACCCGGGCCGCCCCCACCCCCGAGACGCCCCGGACCCGGCCCGCCCCCACACCGACCAGCTAGGAGCACCCCGGCATGCCACGACTGGAGACCGCCGACGACGGCTTCCGCCTCGACGGCCGACCGCTGCGCATCATCTCCGGCGGACTGCACTACTTCCGTGTCCACCCGGAGCAGTGGGCCGACCGCCTCCACAAGGCGAGGCTGCTGGGACTCAACACGGTCGAGACCTACGTCCCCTGGAACCTCCACGCCCCCCGGCCCGGACGGTTCCGGCGGGACGGAGGTCTCGACCTGCCCCGGTTCCTCGACCTGGCCGCCGCCGAGGGCCTGCACGTGCTGCTCCGCCCCGGCCCCTACATCTGCGCCGAATGGGAGGGCGGCGGCCTGCCCGCCTGGCTGCTCGCCGAGGACGGCATCCGGCTGCGCAGCCGCGACCCCCGCTTCCTCGCCGCCGTCGACGGCTACCTCGCCGACCTCATGGCGGCCGTCAAACCCCACCTGTCCACCGGCGGCGGCCCGGTCATCGCCGTCCAGCTGGAGAACGAGTACGGCGCGTACGGCGAGGACCGCGGCTACCTCGCCGACCTCGCCGCACTGCTGCGCACCCACGGCGTCGACGTCCCCCTGTTCACCTGCGACCAGCCCGCCGACCTGGAACGCGGCGGTCTGGACGGGGTGCTGCGCACCGCCAACTTCGGCAGCCGCGTCGACTCCGGCCTCGCCGAACTGCGCAGGCAGCAGCCGACCGGTCCGCTGATGTGTTCGGAGTTCTGGATCGGCTGGTTCGACCGCTGGGGCGCCACCCACACCACCCGCAGCCCCGCCGACGCCGCCGCCGACCTGGACCGCCTGCTCGCCGCCGGCGCCTCCGTCAACGTCTACCTGTTCCACGGCGGCACCAACTTCGGCTTCACCAACGGCGCCAACGACAAGGGCACCTACCGGCCCACCGTCACCTCCTACGACTACGACTCGCTCCTCGACGAGGCCGGCGACCCCACCCCCAAGTACCGGGCGTTCCGCGAGGTCATCGCGAAGCACGCGCCCGTCCCGGCCGAGCCGGTCCCCGCCCCCGGTCCCAAGCTCGCCCCCGTCACCGTCGAACTCGACTCCTGCGCAGGCCTGTTCGACCAGGCGCAGCTGTTCGGCCCGGCCGTCACCGCCCACCGTCCGCAGACCATGGAGCAGCTCGGCCAGTCGTTCGGCTTCGTGCTGTACGAGATGGAGCTGCCGGCGGCCGGGCCCGTCGTGCTCCGGGCCGGCGAGGTCCGCGACCGGGCGCAGGTCTTCGTCGACGGGCAGCCCGTCGGCGTGCTGGAGCGCGAGAACCACGAGCACGCCCTCGCCTTCACCGCGCACCGGCGCGGCGCGCGCCTGGCCGTCCTGGTGGAGAACCAGGGCCGGGTCAACTACGGGACCGGCATCCACGACCGCAAGGGCCTGCTCGGCCCGGTCACCGTCAACGGCGAGGAGCCGGCCGGCTGGTCCAGCCGCGCGCTGCCCCTGGACACCCTCGACGGCCTCAGCTTCACCCCCGCCGCCGTGCCCGCCGCCCCCGCCGCCCCCGCCGTGCCCGTCGTCGGCCCGGCCTTCCACCGGGGCCGCGTCCACGTCGAGGAGCCCGCCGACGGGTACCTGGCGCTGCCCGGCTGGACCAAGGGCCAGGCGTGGATCAACGGCTTCAACCTCGGCCGCTACTGGTCCCGGGGCCCGCAGACCACCCTGTACGTCCCCGCGCCGGTGCTCCGCCGCGGCGGGAACGAGATCACCGTCCTGGAACTCCACGCCTCCACCACGCCCACCGTCCGGCTGCGGGACCGGCCCGACCTCGGCCCGACCGAGGACTGAGGGCCGCCGGGGGACCACCGCGCATGGCGGGCAGCGCCCCACCCCGGGCGTGTCGTGAGGGCGCCGTCTCCCCGGCCCGGCGGGTTCACCTGCCGGAGATGCTCCACGTGCCGTCGCCGGCCGCCGCGGCGTCGCGCAGTGCGGTCCACGCGGCGCCGTCGACCTCGAAGGCGTCGAGGAGGTAGGCGGAGACCGCGTCGGCGACGAGGGCGACGCGGGCAGGGTCCTCGTCGCCGGTCTCGGCGACCGCCTCGCCGGCGATGCCGCCCAGGGTGTGCTCGCCGTCGGCGATGACGAGCAGGCTCTTCGGGGCCGGGCCGAGGTGGTAGGCGTCGGTGAACCACTCCGGCCCCCGGGTGGAGAGCTGCGACCGGTCCTTGCCGCCTGCGACGACCAGGGCGGGGGTGGTCATGGTGGAGTAGTCCGGCCTCATGAACGGAAGGTGCTCGGCGGCGAACGGGGTGAGGCTGTCGCCGGTTCCGGTCACGGCGATCAGTGCGCCGGCAGAGACCGCGGGGTGGGAGAAGTCCTCGCCCGGCAGGCCGTCGGCGTCGAGCACGCGTGCGCCGAGGATCGTCCCGGCCGTCTGGGCGCCCCAGGAGTGGCCGACGACCGCGATGCGCTCGTGGTCGGCGCGGACCTCCAGGCCGCCGGCCTGGTGGAGGACGTCGCCGAGGTTGTCGAGGACCGCGTGGAGGTCGGCGATCCGCACGCGCCAGATGGTGGCGAAGCGCGGGTCGTCCCACCCGATGCCGTTGCGGCGGGAGTCCAGGTGGGTGGGCTGCACGACGACGAATCCGGCGGCGGCCCACCGGTCGACGAGGGGCTCGTACCCGTCGAGGGACCATGCGTTGCCGTGGGAGAACACGATGACGGGCAGGTCCTGGCCCGACACCGGGGCGGTGACCTTCACCTGCAGGTCGACGCCGCGGCCGGGGGCGGGAACGGTGATGGGCTTGACGGCAACGATCCGTCGGTCGAGGTGGCGGGTGGGCATGGGAGACCTGCGCTTTCTCCGAGGGAAGGCTCTGCCATAATTTGGCGGAGCAGCGTTCCGCCAATCTAGCGGAACAATGTTCCGCGAGTAAAGGAGAAACCCGTGCCGGAACCGGTCGGAGTACGCCAAGCACAGGCCCAGCGCACCCGAAGCGCCGTGCTGGCGGCCGCCGCGGCGGTCTTCGTGGACCAGGGGGTCCAGGCCCCCGTCCGGGACATCGCCGACCGCGCCGGCGTCGGCGTCGGCACGGTCTACCGGAACTTCCCGACCCGGGCGGACCTCGTCACCGCCGTCTACCGGCACCAGATCGACACCTGCGCCGCGCTCGCGCCCCGCCTGCTGGCGGAATCAGCCTCCCCGTTCACCGCCCTGACCCGCTGGGCGGACGCGTTCGTGGAGTTCCTCGTCACCAAGCACGGCCTCGGCGCGGCACTGGGGTCCGGCGATCCGGGGCTGGAGAACCTCCACGCCCTCATGCTCGACACCCTGGTCCCCGCCTGCGCGACGCTCCTGGACGCCTGCGCCGCCGCCGGCGAACTCGCCCCCGGCATCACCGCCTACACCTTCATGCGCGCCATCGGGAACCTCAGCATCACCGGCCCCGACTACGACCAGGCCGACGCGAAGCACATGGTCGCCACCCTCCTTGCCGGATGCCGCAGTACGGCAGGGTGACGGCACGGCACGGCACGGCACTGCACGTCACTGCACGGCAGGGCAGGGCAGGGCAGGGCAGGGTGATGGCACGGCAGGGTGACGGCCCCCGGCCCGTCCCAGCCGCGTGCTGCGCGCACCATCGCCCCCTGCCCGGGCGCGCAAGGCGCGGCCCCGCCGGGGGGCCCGACGGCCGTGCCCGTCCCGGCACGGCTCCGCCCGGCCCGTTCGGGCGCACCGTCCGGGGCCGGCCCGCTGCCCGCCGCCGCTGCCGCTGCCCGCCGTCGGCCCGCCATCGGCCCGCCGTCGGTGTCCCGGCCGTCGGCCGGGCTCCCGTCCGCCGGGCCTTCGGCGGCAGGCCCACCGGCACCGACCCGCCGTGACCCGCCGTGACTCGCCGGCCGGGTCCGCAACCGTCGACGCCGTCGGGCCCGACGCGCGAACCCGCCGCCGCCGCCGTCGTGCGTTCGCGGCCCGCGCACTGCAGGATGGTCGGATCAGCCCGGCCGCCCGACGCCCGCCCCAGCGGGCGCCCGCTGTCGTGCGGCCACGCGGCCACGCGGCCGTTGTGCTCTCTGCTTTCCTCTGCCGTGATTGAGGTGGGTCCGTGCCCGGTCAGCCGAAACCGGAGTTCATCGCCGTTCGCCCCCGTGAGGAGGTCGCCGCCGGGGTCGCCGAGCTCACCGGCCGCGGCGCGGGGCCCGTGGCCGTCGAGGCGGCCGGGGCGCTCGCCGTGTACCGGTGGGCGCTCGACCCGGTGGGTCCGGCGCCGGTGACCGGCCGGGTGCTGGACGGTGCACCGTCCGAACTCGACCTGGCGGTGGAGGAGCGTGCCGCCATCGAGGCCTCCCGTGACCCCGGCCGCCCGGAGGACGCACGGGCCCGCGCGGCCGGTGCGGCCCACGCGCTGGGCTGGATCCTCGGCTTCGTCCCGGCCGGCCGGCGACCGTGAGCGCGCCCGTCCGCACCTCCGCGCCCGTGTCCGGCTACCTGCTGCGGCTGCGCGGCCCCGCCGGCACGCTCAGCACCTCGCCCGTCGCGGCCACCGGCCGCCTCGGCCCCGCCGGGCACCCCCTCTACACCGGCTGCGAGGGGCGGCTCCTGGTGGAGATCAGCGCCGAGGGCAGCCACCGTGTCATCGCCCGTCCGGCGGACACCCGCATCCTGACCGCAGAGCCCTGCGCGTCCGGCCCGTTCGGCCCGTCGGGCTCGACCGGCCCGTCCGGTGTGACCCCGTTCGGCGCAGTCCCGTTCCGGCCCGGCGCCGCCGCGGCCGAGGGCCGGACCCACTCCCGGTAGGCGAATTCCCGGGAGCGGGCCCCGCGTTTCCTCAGGGTCCCCGGAGACTAGCGCGGGGCACTGACATCGCCCCGCGCCCCGGCCCGCGACGGCGGCCCCGGCCGCCCCCGGGTGGCCCACCGCCGGACGCGGGCCCCTCGTCCGCCCCTCCCGGTCGCACGCACACGGGTGGCCGGTCAGCTCGCGGAGGCCAGATGAGCGCCGAAGAAGCCGGCCAGCTTGTCGACGGCCTGGTCGACGTACTCCTTGCGGTCGTAGAGGTCGACGTGGCTCGCCCCCTCGATCCGGTACAACTCCTTGGGCCCGGTGGCGCGTTGGTGCGCTTCGACGGCCATCCAGGAGGTGACGGCGCGCTCGCCGACGATCTGCAACACCGGGCGGGGGCCGATCAGCGGGACGGCGAAGAAGGGGTCGTAGCCGGCCAGCCGGTCGATGCTCTCCCAGGCCAGGACCTTCGCGGAACGCTCGTGCCCACCGCGCGAGGTGCAGTAGTACGCGAAGCCTTCGGCGCCGTGCTCGCCGCCGAGCGCGCCCGCCTGCTCGGCCGTCTCCGGGAACACCGTCATCACGCCGGGGTCCTCACCGAGGGCGGCGGCGGTGCGGGCCCGCGCGGCCGCGTCCAGCAGGGCCCGGAAGACGGCCGGGTCCTGGCCGCCGTCGGCCCCCAGCCGGAACTGCCGGGACGGGTCGGCGGTGCACACGGCGGCCACCGCCCGGACCCGGCTGTCACCGCCGGTCGCGGCCAGCGAGTAGCCGCCCGACGCGCAGATGCCGAGCAGACCGATCCGCTCCGCGTCGACCTCCCGACGGGTGACCAGGTACGACACCGCGGCCTTGAAGTCCTCCACGCGCCGGGCCGGGTCCTCCAGCCCGCGCGGCAGCCCACCGGACTCGCCCTGGTGCGCCGCGTCGAACGCGAGGGTGACGAAACCACGTTCGGCCATCCGTCGTGCGTACGTTCCGGAGGCCTGTTCCTTCACCCCCGTCCCCGGGTGTCCGACCACCAGCGCCGGAAGCCCCCGGACCGCCGGGAGGTCGGGGACGTACAGGTGCGCGGCGATCTCGATGCCGGCGCTGTCGAAACGGATGTCGGACCTGGCCATGCGGGCACTCTCCCTGTCGATCGGCTCGTCACTGCTCCGCCGGCGCCCGCCCCGTACCGGCCGGGCGCCGACCGGGCCTTCACTCTGCGCCCGGGAGGAGTCCGGCGGAACAGTCAAATGACGGTGCTGACACGGTCCTCCGGCATCGGTCACCGTGATCGACGTCGCCCGGCCCCCGGCCGGACGGTCCGGGATGTCGGAGGGCGTGGCTACGATCCCGGGCATGGGCTACACCACGACGTTCACCGGACGGATCGCCGTCGAGCCGCGACTCGGCGCGCAGGAGATCGCCTACCTGCGGACGTTCGCGCACACCCGGCGCATGGACCGTGCCCACGGTCCCTACTACGTCGGCGGCACCGGCTTCGCGGGACAGGGCCACGACGCGGACATCCGCGACTTCAACAGGCCGCCGGCGGGCCAGCCCGGCCTGTGGTGCAAGTGGGAGCCCACGGATGACGGGGCCGCGATCGAATGGAACGGGCACGAGAAGTTCTACGACGCGTCGGAGTGGATGGCCTACCTGATCGACCACTTCCTGAAGCCCGGCGCCCGTGCCCGGGGCGAGGCCGGGTTCGAGGGCTTCACCTTCGACCACGTGCTGAACGGTGTGATCGACGCGCAGGGCGAGGAGTCCTGGGACACCTGGCAGCTGACGGTGCGTGACAACGAGGTGTCCGCGTCCGGGCCCGCGGAGCCCGAGACGGTGTGGCTCTGCGGTGGCTGCCTCGCGGAGATCGCCGATGAGGACACCGTCTGCTGCCCGGGGGCGGAGCCGGAACCGGCCTACGTGGAGTAGGTTGCGGCGTGCACGTCCGCGTCGGCCGAACGGACCGGTGGCCCGCCGCGGGCGCGGGGCGGCTCGGCGACGCATCAGCGCACCTGGTGCGGGTGCGGGCCGTCCGGCCCGATCCGCACAGACCCCGGGGGGACCGCGTGATACGCGTAAAGCACCGCACCTACACCCTGATCCCGTGGCCGTGGCGCGTGATGCGCTGGGTCCAGGTGCCCGAGGACCTCGAATTCACCCTGTACGACGTCATCCAGCCGCCGGGGCGCGGCATCGAGGTGCCCGGGACCCCGGAGGACGCCGCCCGCTGGAAGGTCGCCCACGACGCCTACGACGGTCTGCTGAGCCACGCCGAGGACGTCGTGCGCCACGCCCACGGCGTGCGCTGCAGGCCCGGCTTCATGGTGGACATGCGGTCGGTGCGCCTGCGCCGCTACGACCTGATACCCGGCCGCAGGGCCCGTTCCCGGCGGCTGTTCGCCGAGTGCCGGACCCTGATGCGGGCCGCTGAGGAGGCCTACCGTCCGGTCCTGGAGGAGATCGAGGCCCGGCTGGCAGAGGCCCCCGCGGACCCGGCCGCCTGATCCGGGCGGGCCCTCGTGCTCCCCCGCGGAGGCGGGTCGGTCCGTGTCCCGCCGGTCAGCGCCTGACGATCCGGTCGAGGACGGCGGCGACGCCGGACTTGACCGTGTCGCGGTGGGGGACGGGCTCCGCGGGCAGGTCGCCGCCGGGGCGCACGCCCCGGTCGGCGAGGACGTGGAGCTGGCGCAGCGTGCGCAGGCAGTTGCTGATGTGGGCGGGCACCGGGGTGCTGATGCGGTCGGACCCGAAGCGGTCGGCTATCGGCTCCAGCCAGCCGACGGCGTCGCGCTCGCCGAGGTCGGTACGGGCGAGGACCAGGGCGACGGCCCGGGCCAGGCGGTCGTCCTCCATCTGCTCGAAGACGTGGTCGGTGGGTGCCGTCAGCCGGGCGGCGGCGAGGTCCAGCATCCGGGTCGGCGCCACCTCCGGGTGGCGGCCGAACCGGGCGAGCAGGTCCGCGCCGTGCGCCACCGCGTGGAGCCAGCCGAGCGTCCCGTCGTGGCCGCGCAGGTCCTGCTCCGCCGGGTACCAGCGCTCGAACGCGTCGACCCAGCCGGCCCTGAAGTCCCCTGCGGCCACCAGCATGTCGAGCACGAGGGGCGCGAAGCTGCGGGCCTCGATCCGGGGGTCGGCGAACCGGCCGGCCATCTCGTCCCCGAGTTCCAGCCGCCGGGGCGTCCCGATCGTCCCGCGGGCGATCCAGGTCGCGAGGACGGTGTAGGGCGCGCCGTCCCGGACCAGCGGATCGGGATTCGCCAGCGCCCGGGACAGCTCGCCGACGAGGTCGTCCACGGGGCGGCCGGCGGGCACGGCGCAGTCGGCGGCCTCGACGCTCTTCCAGTCGATCACGGCGGGCAGCCTAGCTTCCGGCCGGTGCGTGCGCCCGCGAATTACGTCCGGGCACCGGTCTCGACCCGTCAGCGGGACCCGCGTCGGCGGCTCACCGCAGCACGACCGTGACACCGCGCCGTTCGAGGAGTCGCACGATCTCCTCGACGTAGGAGAGCCGGCCCTGCGGGTCCTCCCACGCGCCATGACGGTCCAGCACCAGGAGGCGGGCCCGGTCCCGCTCCGACCGCCCGGGGTGCCGCAGCACCGCGAGCAGGGGCTCCGCAGGCTCACAGCCGACGAGCTCCATCGGAACGGGGGCTCCGCCCGCGCCTTGAACAGGCTGTCGACGGCGGCGCACCGGCCGGCGTTCGTGGTGGACACCGGTCCTGCGAACAGCTCGAAGCGCGGCGCCGCGGGCAGCGCGACGCCGCTCCCCTCGCTCCTGACGCCGGCGCCGAACACGACGTCGTACCGCGCCGGGTCCGCCGGGTGGGGCCGATGCGCCGGCACGACCGCGTCGACGAGTGTCACCACTGCACGGGCCGCCCGTCGCTGCGGACCTCGACGCACACGTCGCCCAGGCCCCCGCAGGGAGACGCCGGGCCCGGCCAGGACGTCCTTCAGGAGACCGTCGGGGCGGCAGCCGCGGAAAGTGAGCACCTCGCGCGGCGGCGGGACCGGGTCGACGAACAGTCCCTCGACTCCCGCGCACCTCCCCCAGAGCCGTTCCGTCCCGTCCTCGTCCTCCCGGACCAGGAGGTACCAGGCGAGCCCGACCGGTTCCGGCCTGATCACGGTGCCGTAGGTGAAACAGAAGGAGACGGCCATCCCCACTTTGTAGTGCGCAGGCGCGCTGCTGCGCACCCTGATGTCGCTGCTCGTGGTCGGTGCGGGCGGCGCTGCGGCCGGTGGGGGCGGGCGGCGCTGCGGCCGGTGGGTGCGGCGGGTCGTCGATCTCCCGGTCCGGGCCGATGTCTGACGCCGCCTTGGCCGTTCCGCGCCGTCCTCCGGCGGTGTATCGTCACACGAGAATGAAGTGGGGAGTAATCCCCACTTCTGGCGGCTGGGGGAGAGGAACACCATGGACGGGACAGCACTGGTGCTGGGCGGCGGCGGACCGGTCGGCGGGGCGTGGCTGACCGGCGTGCTCGCCGGCCTCGCCGACGGCGGGATCGACCTGACCGCCGCCGACACCGTCATCGGCACCTCCGCCGGAGCCGTCTTCGGCACCCGGCTCGTGAGCGGCGAAACCGCCCGCGACCTGTACGAACGTCAACTGGCCGACCTCGACCGGGTCGACATGGGCGTCACCACCGCACAGACCCTGCGCTTCCTCTGGGCGGCCCTCGCCACCCGCGACCCCGAACGCTCCGTCCGACGCCTGGGCCGCGCCGCCCTGACCGCGCGTCCCACCCCCGCCCACGACCTCCACGACACCGTGCGCACCCTGCTGAACGGTGCCACCGCCTGGCCCGCGGCCACCCTGCGGATCACCGCCGTGGACGCGGAGACCGGCACCGTCGAAGCCTTCGACGCCGACTCCGGCCTCGACCTCGCCGACGCCGTCGCCGCCAGCTGCGCCGTCCCGCTGGTCTGGCCGCCCGCCGCAGCCCTCGGGCGGCGCTGGATCGACGGCGGCACCCGCTCCACCGGCAACCTCCAACTCGCCTCCGGCCACCGCCAGGTGCTCGCCGTCACGCCCATCCCCACCGCCGTCGGCCCGCACCCCGGTGCCCACCAGCAGGCGGCGGAACTGCGCGCCGCAGGCACCCACACCACTCTGATCGCGCCCGACGCCGACGCCCGCCGCGCCATGGGACGCAACCTGACCGCCAACGCCCGCCGCCCGGCCGCCGCCCGCGCCGGCCACCGCCAGGGCACGGCGCTCGCCGCCTCGGTCGCCCGCACCTGGCCGGTACGCCGCAGCACCGGGGACTGAACGGCGGGCCACCCGCCGTGGGTGCCCGACCCGGCCGAGCGCCCGGGCCCGACCCGGTGCCGGGCCCGTCACCGCTCCGGGGCGTCGTCCGTCACAGCGGGACCAGGACGTCCTGGTGCGCGCCGTCGAGGACGAGGCCGTTGTCCCACCGCACCCGGACCGTCACCAGCTTCCCCCGGTCCCGGAACGCGGCCCACTGCGGCTCCAGCACGGCGATCTCCGCTTCCAGCCGCTCCCGGCTCGCCACCGGCATGGTGTGCCCGTAGTCCTCGAACAGTGCCTTGAGCCGCTGGTACTCGCGGACCTCGTGGCTCTCCGGGAGCTCCCCGTCCACCCGCTCGACGGTGCCCTCGATCCCGGCCCCCAACGAGAGGAAGCCGACGACGGCCCCGGGTTCCCCGGCGACCGCCTCACCGATCCCGAGGTCCTCGGCCAGCCTGACACGCAGGCCTTCCACCAGGGTCATCCGTCCTCTGCCTCTCCTCGATCCGTTCCGCCGGCGCCGCCGGCCCGCGGCCATTATCCGCCGGGCACGACACCGGCACCGCGCGCCGGACCTCGCGGGGATCGGGACTATCCGGCGCCGATCCGGTCGGCGACCGAGAACCCGCTCCCGCAGTCCGGGCAGGACGCGTCCCCGAAGACGTAGGTCAGCAGACGCGCGACCTCGTCCCGGCCGTCGCCGAGCGCGATGCCGTGGAGGCGACCGCCGAGGCCCGTCAGATCCGCAGGGCGCGCCGGCCGGAGCGGGCGGCTCTCGACGGGCTCGTCCGACAGGGCGTAGTCCTCGCTGCTGCAGAAGAACCCGCCTTCGCCGAGGGCGATGAACAGCCCGGCTTCGCATCCGGGACAGGAGACCTGGAACTCCTCGGCCCCGAGCCCCCACGCCAGGTCCTCGCCCCAGCCCTCGACACCCTCGAAGCCGAGCATGGACGCCAGCAGGTCGACGTACTCGACCTGGTCGGCCGCGGTCCGGAGACGGCGGTTCGCCGACACCGACAGCGCCGCGATCTCCGCCGAGTACCGGGCCCGGACGTCATCCGCGCCGTGCGACTGCCCGGCACCCGCCACGATGGAACCCGCAAGACAGAGGGCGTTCACCGCCTGCTCCCGGTCGTCGCTCTCGGCCGTGCCGGCCAGCCAGGGCAGTGCGGCGAAGCTGGCCGAGTAGACACTGCCCTGGTGGCAGAGCGCGGACCACAGTTCGCTCCACAGCCCGGGCTCCGGCTCCGCCGCGATCCGTGCGAGCAGGGCGGGTATGTCCTCGGCAGAGCCGTAGGCGTGGCTGAGTTCCGTCCAGTCCGTCATGCGGAGGATCCAACCAGGCCCGGCGACCGCCGCGAGCGGTGGGCCCCGGCAGCCGTCCCGCTCGCCCGCCGCCCGGGGGCAGCCGATCGGCAGCGCGCGGTGGACCGCCGGAGAGCCCGCTGCGGGCACCCGCTCGCGAGTTCGAATCCCGTACGTTCTGCCGTGATCGAAGGCCCGGCCGCTCAGCGCGGGGGGTTCTCGCCGGGGGGTCGGTGGCGGAGGGCGTCCTGGGAGGCGACGTACTTGAGCATGAGGCGGGCGAACTCCAGGCGTTCCCGCTCGCTCCAGTCGGCGGTGATGTACTCGAAGGCCGAGCGCTGGTGGCGGCCGAAGCGGGCCATCAACTCGCGTCCTTCGGGGCTCAGTCGGAGGACGGTGCGGCGGCCGTCCTGCTGGGAGGCCGCGCGGATCAGGTAGCCGGCCGAGATGCAGTCGGAGACCATGCGGCTGGCTACCGACGGGTCCACGCCCAGGTGCCGCGCGACCGCGCCGACGGTGACCTCGTTGGCGCCGGACTGCCCGGACTGCCCGGACTGCCCGGACTGCCCGGACTGCCCGGACTGGCCGTTCTCCTGCCCGTTGTCCTGCCCGTTGTCCGGGGCGTTCTGCTCGGACTCCAGGACGATTCTGAGCACCAGCGTGCGACTGAGGTCCTTCTGGGAGATCGGGTCCTCGACGTCCAGGAGCGAGGAGCGTCGCAGCTTCCCGAAGGCCGGGCCTACGGCGTTCAGCAGCTCGTTCGCCGTCTTCGGCTCATGCTTCGTCATGCCCCCATCGTACAAGGTATGGATGACCTCATGAAGGCATGTGTTGACTCGCAAACGTGTGCATGTAAGCATGCATATGTTGTTAAGCAGCGAATGGAGTCCCTCATGACCATCCTCATCACCGGCGCCCGCGGCAAGGTCGGCCAGGCCGTCATCGGCCGCCTGCACTCCGCCGGCCGCACCGTCCGCGCTGCCAGCGCCAACCTCGCCGAACTGACCGTCCCGGCGGGCGTCGAGACCGTCGGGCTTGTCCTCGACCGGCCCGAGACCTTCGAGGCCGCGCTCCGCGGAGTGCGCCAGGTCTTCCTCTACCCCCAGCCCACCGGCGTGCACGAGCTGGCCGAGGCCGCCGAGGCCGCCGGCGTCGAGCACGTCGTCCTGCTCTCCTCGTCCTCCGTCCTCGGCCCCGACGCCGAGAACGACCCGCTCGCCAACCACAGCCTCCAGGTCGAGCGCGCCCTCGCCGCCTCCGGCCTCACCCGCACGTTCCTGCGCCCGGACGCCTTCGCCAGCAACTCGCTCGGCTGGGCCCGCGCCATCGGCCGGTCGATGCCGGTCCAACTCGCCTACCCGGACGCGCACATCGCGCCCATCCACCCCGAGGACATCGCCGACATCGCCGTCGAGGCCCTGACCGGCACCTCCCTCACCGGCTCCTCGGTCACGCTGACCGGCCCCGAGTCGCTCAGCTTCCGCGAGCAGCTCGCCGTCCTCGCCGACACCCTCGGCCATGAGATCCCGGTCGAGCGGATCACCCGCGCCGAGGCCGAGCAGCAGATGGGCACCTACATGCCCGCACCGGTGGTCTCCTCGCTGCTCGACCTGTGGGAGGCCGCCGACCACGGTCCGGCGGCCATCGCCGACACCACCGACACCCTCCTCCGCCGCCCCGCCCGCACGTACCGGCAGTGGGCCCGCGAGAACGCCCCCGCCTTCACCCGGCACTGATCCGGACGGGCCCGGGCCACGGGCGAGGTCACCCGCGGCGGCGTCGGCCCGAAGGAGTCGGGCAGCGCCAGCGGTTCCCTGTCCGCCGTCGCCCAGCTCGCCGACTGCATCGGCGCCGCAGCCGTCACCACCGTCTACTTCCCGACCCCGGCGGTTCCTCGAACGCAGCCGTCCACAGCCTCGCCGTGGTCGTCGTCGCCATTTTCGCCTGCCGCGCCCTCGTGCGGCTGCCGACCCGCAACGCCCGACCCCGGCACCACCGACCCACCCGGGAGCACCAAGTGAAGCCCATCGGATACTGGCTCAACCGCACCGACAAGGCCCTCACCACCTCCATGAACACCGTGTTGGGCGAGTTCGGCCTCACCCGACCCGCCTGGCAGGTCCTCAACGTCGTCGGGGACGACCCGCAGGCCACCGACACCGGCGTGCTGACCGTCCTGGCCGCCAATGCCGACGTCACCACCCTGACCGAGGCCATCGGGACCGCCGTCGCCGACGGCTGGGCCATCCGCCCGGAGCCGGGCCGCCTCGCCCTGACCGACGACGGCCGCGCCCGCCTCGCCGAGGTCGGCGAACGCGTCGACGCCTTCCGGGAGTTGTCGACAGCCGGTATCACCGGCGAGGAGTACCGGCTCGCCGTCACCGTCCTGGAACGGATGACCTACAACCTGGAGAACGGGGCAGAACGATGACTGCACCCCGGCCGCGGTCTCGTCAGCGGTAGCGGAATCGCTATCCCCGGGTCGGCGCCCCGGGTCGGCGCCACCGTCGACTGCGGCAGCCGGACCGGCTCCACGTCTCCAGCTGTACCCGGTGCCGTTGCCGCGACGGCCGGGCCGGCGTGCTGTTCGGGTCAGGTCAGGACGACGGGGTGGCCGGTGAGGTGGACCCCGGCTCGGCGGAGTTCGTCGAGGGCGTCGGCGGTGGTGTCGGGGGCGACGCCTGCGGTGTAGTCGAGCAGGACGCGGACGGTGAAGCCGGCGCGGGTGCCGTCGAGGGCCGTCGCCTTGACGCAGTGGTCGGTGGCGATGCCGACGACGTCGACGTGGGTGACGTCGCGGGCGCGCAGCCAGTCGGTGAGGGGGGTGCCGGACTCGGTGAAGCCTTCGAAGCCGCTCTTGGAGGCGGATCGCGCGCCCTTGTAGAAGACCTCGTCGACGGTGCCGGACTGGGCGGTGGGGGCGAAGTGGGGGTGGAACTCGCCGCCGTCGCTGCCGACGACGCAGTGCACCGGGAAGGAGTCGCGGAAGTCCGGGTGGTCGGAGAAGTGGCCGCCGGGGTCGATGTGGTGGTCGCGGGTGGCGACGATGTGGGAGTACGTGGTGCCGGCGGTGCGGCCGGCGAGGTCGGCGATGGCGCGGGCCCGGTCGGCCCCGCCCCTGACCGGGACGCTGCCGCCCTCGCAGAAGTCCTTCTGCAGGTCGACGACGATCAGTGCGCGGTGCATGGCGCAGTCCTTTCCGGAGGAGACTTGTGGACCTGATCCGTGCCCCGTCGGTGACGGGGCGGTCGCGTTCGGGCTGCCGGGTTCACTCGGCCGCCGGGCCGTAGGCGTCCTGCCGGGGCGGCGGGGGGCTTGTGGAGTCGACGGTGACCTCCTCGCACGGCTCGTGGGCGGCCGCGGTGGCGCAGGAGGCGTAGGCCCGCCGGTCCGCGCCGCACGGCGCGCCGTCGTCGGTGAAGGGCGCCGTGATGCCGCCCGGCCACAGTCGGCGGGTGCACACCGCCGCACTCTCCGGGCAGAGCACGAGGGTGAGGGCGCCGAGGTAGACCCAGGCCATCAGGCCGAGCACCACGCCGAAACAGCCCGTACGTGGCCGTGGCGCCGCACAGTTCGTGGCCGACGTAGTGGTTGAAGGCGTTCTGGAGCGCCTGCGCGGCTCCCGGCGCGCCGTAGAGACTGCCCGTGATGCCGACGGTGAGCGCGAATCCGCTGCCGTGGAAGGAGTGGATGCTGTGCTCGATCCGGTCGCCGATCACCGGGAACCGGCCGAGGGCGGAATGCAGGACCTGCTGCTGCAGCTGTGGACCGTCGTGAAGCGCGAATCCGAGTGTCGCGACCAGGAGCAGCAGCATCGGGAAGAGCGACAGGAATCCGCACTAGGTGATCAGGGCCGCCGTGAATGTGTCCTGATCGTCGATGAACGTGTAGAGGACCGCGAGTGCGAGGCCCGCCCTGCGGTGCCGCGGCTGGTGGTCGTCGAGCTTTCCGACAACGCTCATGGGGCACCCTCCGGGGTGGGTTCCCGTTTTCGGGCACCCACCGGTCCGTCGGATTCCTCCGTCGGATTCCTCCGGGGAGTTCCTCCGGGGAATTCGGCGGCTTCCCCGGCTCGGTGCGGCGGGAATGTCAGCCCCGTCGCCGGCGTGCCAGGAACATCCCGACGACGCCTGCCGTCAGTGCGGCCACTGCTGCGCCGATCCGGGCGGCCTTCGCAGCCGTCGAGGCCTCTGCCGTCGGGATCGCGAGCGCGGTCGGCGTGGTGAACGCGGTGTGCGTGCGGCCCCGGTTCCGGCGCGCGGCCGTCCGCACGGAGTGCCGGACCGTGCGTACGGCCGCGCGGGCGCCGTGCGCGGAGTCCGTCAGTCGGTCCCGGGCGGCGGCCGCGGTCCGTAGGGCCACCCGTCGGCGGTGGCCGTCGGCCGCAGCCGCCCGGGGCCGCGTGCGGTGCGTCGCGGCGTGGCCCGGACGGGTCCGGCCCAGTCGGGCCGTGACGGACCTGGCGGTGCGCCACAGGCCGTCCGCCGTGGCCGCGGCGGGGCCGGCGACCGCCTCGTGGGCCCGCGCCCGGAGGGCTTCCACGGCGGCCGGGTGAGGCGTCCTGTGCAGGGGGTTCATGGCGACCTTCTTCCCCTCGTTCCGTCCGCGGGCGCGCCCGCTTCGTCGGTTCCGGATCGACCGGATCCGGGCGGTACGCGTTCCTCCGTGGTGCTTTCTTGCGGAACGCGTACCGCTCCGGAATTCCCGTTGTCCGGGGATCACCAGCGGTACCAGCGGCCGCGGTTTCCGGAGGTGCCGGAACCGCGTGCGATGAATCCCAGCAGCCAGATCACCAGGACGAGGACGGCGGCCCACCACAGGATCTTGACGGCGAATCCCGCACCGAAAAGGACCAGGGCCAGAAGGAGAACGAGGAGCAGCGGAACCACGGTGATCGACCTCCCGGTCGGTGACGGCTGTGGACGTCATTCGCCTGCCCCGACTCCGGACGGGTATTCCCCCGGATTTCCCGTCTGCCGTCTGCCGTCTGCCGCCCGCCGTCTCGCGACTCCCGTTCCCCGTGTCAGTCGACGTTGCGGGCGGTGCTCCCCAGCGCCTCCAGGTTCCAGGTGATGACCCGGCGGGGGTGGACGCGGACGATGTCGTTGCTGAAGCGATCGGGCGCCACCGGCGGCACGTCGACCGTCAGCGTCTCGGCCCGGCCCCTGATCTCGACGCCGCGCCCCCACCCGCCCGCGACCGGGTCGTCGGCCGGGGCCAGGTCGTCCACCAGCACGGAGACGTCGGGGTTGGCCTGCACGTTGCGGTACTTGCGGCTGCGGGCCATGGCGGGCCCGCCGATGTCGATGGTGCCGTCGGCGTTGAGCCGGAAGCCGACCGGGCGGACCTGTGGACGGCCGTCGGGGCCGGTGGTGGCCAGCCGGGCCAGCAGCTGGGCGGAGAGGTACTCGCGTTCCTTCTCGGTGAAGATCATGCGGTCGAGCCTAGGAACTCAAGTGCGCTTGAGGTCAAGGCCGTCGGGGCCGCAACACGCCGAGTCGGGGCCGGTCGGATTTCCGGGCCCGTCACCCGGCGGGCGCGGCGGCTTCCAACTCCTCGACGGTGCCGGACATGACGGTGCGAACGTGCCGGGTGAGGTGTTCGGCCGGCCAGTCCCACCAGGCCAGGGCGAGCAGGCGGGCGACGTCGGGCGCGCTGTAGCGGGTGCGGATGAGCCGGGCCGGGTTGCCGCCGACGATGCCGTAGTCGGGGACGTCGTCGACGACGACGGCTCCGGACGCGACGATGGCGCCGTGGCCGATGCGGACTCCGGGCATCACCATGGCGCGGTAGCCGATCCAGACGTCGTTGCCGACCACCGTGTCTCCGCGGCCGGGGAGGCCGGCGAGGAGGTCGAGGTGTTCGGCCCAGCCCCCGCCCATGATCGGGAACGGGAAGGTCGACGGGCCGTCCATCCGGTGGTTGGCGCCGTTCATGAGGAACCGGACCCCGGTCCCCAGCGCGCAGTACTTCCCGATGACGAGCTTTTCCGGGCCGTAGTGGTACAGCACGTTCCGCGTCTCGAAGTCGGTCGCCCCGTCCGGATCATCGTAGTAGGAGTACTCGCCGACCTCGATCAGGGGGGAGGTCACCAGCGGCTTCAGGAGGACGACACGCGGTTGTTCCGGCATCGGGTGGAGCGTCGAAGGGTCCGGCGGGACAGAACTCACGGCAGCACCAATCCGGTTCACGTGCGACGGTGTGGACGACGCGTCCATGATCGCAGCCTTCGCGGGGTCGCCCCGTGCGCGCACGGCGTGGGACGGCGGACCCGTTCGGCCGGGACCGGTTCGGTCGGCACCGGTTCGGCCGAGCCCTGTCCGGCTGGTGTCGCGTCGGACAACGTTTGCCCGGTAGCGAGAGGTTGCTCTGTCGACTGGTGGGAGAGTGTGGGCATGGAGATTGCCAACCGCACGCTGACGGTGCACGTGATCGCGGCACTGACGTACTGGCCCGGAATTCTGTGGGGCGGTCAGAAGAACCCTCCGGACCCGGTGGATCTCACTGTGCTGCCCCCCTTCTTCAACGAGGTGCTGCAGGAACTTCCCTGGTGGAACCGCGACTGGCAGGTCAGCCACGTCGAACCGGGCCTTCCCGTGGAGATCGACAGTGACCACCACGGCTACCCTTCGACGTTCACCGAAGTGTCGGTGCCGGGCACGGTCGGTTCCGGCGGCGGCGAGAGCCTGCCTTTCGTCGCGAAGGTCGGATTCTCGGGTGACCGACTGATCCGATTCCAGGCCAAGATCGGCGACGTGGTCCTCGGTCCTGCCGTCGCCCCGGCCGGGCGGCTGGAGCCGCACCCGTTCGCAAGAGTGCTCACCGGGTTGATGGACCTGCGCGGGATCCCGGTCCGGGCGATGGCAATGGAAACCGGACGGTCGGCGCCCACCATCCAGATGCTTCGCATCGGAAGACACAACCCGGAGCCCCTGCTCACCCAGGAGATCGCCAAGGTCCTGGGCATGTCCGAAGCGGACGTCAGAGTCATTGCCGGACTCGACGACGGCAGTTCGCAGTAGCTGACGGGCGGCGGCATCACGATGCGGCGTCGGCGCTGCTCCGAGCGCCTGATGTGGCACGAGGGCCCTGTCTCCCCGATCGAGAGTCATCCCTGTTCCTGCTCGAAGACGATGTGCGGTAGTCGATGTCAGCGGGCGGCGTGGGCGATCGGATCGAGGGGTGACCAGGTCCGGGGCAGCTCAGTCGGCGGTGTCCGCGATCTCCCGGCTGCGGCCGGCCCACTGGATCACGTAGGGCATGGCGAGGCCGGCTGCGACGAACACGCCGCCCATCACGAGCCAGCCGGGCGTCCCCCAGGTGACGCAGAGCAGGCCCAGCAGGCTCGGTGCGACGGTGTAGCACAGGCCCATGCCCATGCCGAACAGTCCGGAGTACTGGCCCTGGGCGTGTGCGGGAGCCAGCCGGAACCGCAGTTCCAGCGAGCCGGCCGCATGCCACAGCGAGCCCACTGTGTGTATGGCGACGCCGGCCGTCATGATGGCCACGGCGGCACAGCCGGGTACTCCGGAGGCTGTTGCGATGACCGCCATGCCGATCATGAACGCCAACCCGGCGCGGCGGGTGGCCCGGCCGGCGGCCGTGCCGCCCTTGACCCCGCGACTGGTCCGGATCTGCAGGAACACCACCATCACGGTGTTGACGGCGATCGCCGGACCGACGAACCACCGCGGTGCGTCCGTGTGCAGGACCACCCACAGCGGCAGGGCGAACGACAGCACCTCGTTGTGGATCCACATGATGCCGTCGAGCACGACGAACGCCATGTACGGCTTGTCCTTGAGCGCGATCCACCGGCCTTCCTCGCGCGGGGACGCCAGGGGGTCGAGCTTGGGCAGCCCGACCAGGACAGCGGCACTGCCGACGAACGTCAGCGCGTTGCCGAGGATGAGGACGCGGTAGGCGAAGTCGCTGTCGATCTGCACCACCGCACCGGCCGCCATCGCGCCGAACGTGCCGGCGAGCATGGCCACCGATCGCAGGTAGGAGCGGAACTTCGGCACCTCGTCACCGCCGAAGCGGCGGATCAACGGGCCACGAGCCGCACCGCCGGACGAGCCGGCGAGGTCCGTCACGGCCACGGCCAGCGTGAACGCCAGGAACGAGTGGGCGAACAGCAGCGACAGCATGGACAGTGTCTGGATCAGCAGAGTGATCACGAAGATGTCCCGCGGGCCGCGGCGGTCGGCCAGATGTCCTACCGGGATCCCGGCGATCAGCCCGACCACTCCCGCGGCACCGAGGCCGAGGCCGACCTGTCCGATGGACAGCTGGATCACCTGATGGGCGTACAGCGGCACGGTTGCCAGGAAGGCCGCGGTGCCGAGCTGGTTGACGAAGCCGGCGAGGGCCAGCTTCCGCTGGGGCCCGGACTCCAGCAGCAGCCCTCGCCGTACCGGCCAGGATCGGCGTGCGTCGCCGAATCGCCCGGCAGTGCTGTCGGTTGACGTGGCGGGGGCTTGACTCACCCTGTACTCCATTGTCTGTCGATCGTGTCGTCCCGGGTTCAGGGACGTGCATGTGGAGGCGGCGTGCCACACGACTCCGGTGCGAGGATCACGAGGGGCGAACTGCTCGTCGAGAGACTGAGTGGCACGCCCAACGGCCCCCGCACTGTGGTGTCCTGAGACGAGGCAGGCGTGGAGTATGCCCAGGTGGGAGCCATCGTGAGAAGGCACCCGGCGGTGGGGGAATGTCACAGCGAAAACGGGAATCTGCGCACGGCACGCCCGGTTGTGCGTAGTGGTGCTTCCCTCTCGGGGGTGCCTGTTACGAGCGGAGCCAGATGAGCAGAGCGGTGCCGGCACCGCCACCGCCACCGCCGCCGCTACGGTCTGGTGGCGATGACGACCTCCGTGCGGACACGTTCGTCGAACTGACCGCCGCCGGGTCGGAGGGCGGTCAGTGCCCGGCGGAGGTCGTCCTCGAAGGCCGCGCGACCGGCGCCGAGCGCGGCCGGGCTGGTGAAGCTGTAGGAGAGTTGAAGTCCGATGACCTGTTCCGCGCTCCGGCTGACGGTCCGGTCCCAGTGGCTCTCCTCGATCCGGGAGAACGGCGAGCGGAGCAGGACTTCGCGGTGGTGCACGTCGGGATACCCGGCCGGCCCGGAGCCGGGCGGGCGGTCCTGGTCCGTACGGCGGCGGCGCACCTCCTCGACCACGGGCAGCCAGTCCGGCGGTTCGAGGTCGTCGTGCCGGGCTCCGCAGGTCGCCAGCACGACCGCGCCTCCGGGCTCGATCAGGGTGTCCAGGTCCCGCAGCAGCCGTTCGCGGTCCGTCCAGTGGAAGGAGGCGCCCATCACCGTGAGCAGTACCGGCCCCACGTCCAGCGCCAGGAGCGTGTCGGAGTCGCCGAGCCGCCAGCTGACGCCGTTCACGCCCGCCCGGGCGGCGAGCCGTCGGCCCTCGGCGATCATCGCGGGCTCGGGATCGACGGCGATCACCTCGCGCAGGAGGGGGGCCAGCGGCAGCGTGAGGGCTCCGCTGCCGGCCCCGAGGTCCAGCACGCGCTGGGTGCCGTCGAGCGAGAAGCGTCGGCGGAGCAGCGCGAACAAGCGCTGGTCGTACGCGGGCCGGTACTTCGCGTAGTACGGCACCGTCGAGGCGAACCGGCCGCCGGGGGAGGACTCCACCCCTCCACTCTCCTCCGACTCCGTGAACTCCTCCTCCGACCCGTTTCACCCTCCGCCCACCCGGGCCGCCCGGCCGGCCCGGGGAGCGGGGGCGTGGGTCGGGTCGTCGCGACGGCGGTAGCGGCGTTCGGTGGCGGTGCAGGCGGCGAGGGCGGTCGCGGCGGCCCCGGTGGTGACGGCGAAGGGGGCGGCGAAGGGGACGGTGCCCGGGGCGACGTGGCCGGCGGCCCAGCCGGCGAGGAAGGTGCCCGCGGCCTGCGCCAGGATCAGTGCGCTGACCAGTGCGGCCATCGCCTCGCCGAGCCGGGCGGCGGGCACGACCTGCCAGCCGAGGGGGAGCCCGCGCTCGGACACGACGACGAGTGTGATCAGGGCGGCCGCGTTGACGAGGGCGGCGGCCAGGCCCACCGTCCGCTGCCCGTGCCGGTCGGCGATCCGTCCGAGGACCGGGCCGCCGAGGGCCTGACCGCCCGCCAGCGCCCCGGCGACCGGCGAACCGGACCACACGCTGCCGGTGTTGCGGCTGACCAGCAGCAGCGTGCCGATCGGGGTCATCGCGTTCGGCAGCCGGCCGAGCAGTGACCACAGCAGCACCCGGCCGCCCGTCAGTTGCTTCGCCGTACGGAAGTTCGCGGCCGCGGACACGGTGCACGCCTCTCTGCGGCGCCGGCCCGGGCGCCCGCCTCCCGAAGCCGGCCCGACCAGGCGACAGCGACCCGCGGGTGACTCCCCGACGGTAGGGGCGGCGGCGGGGCACGGGTAACCGTCGGATCGTCCGGGGGAGTCGGGCCGCGGGGAGGGGACGGTCGGAGGAGTGACCAAGTGGGGAAAGGAAAAGAGGACCCGGGAGCGTAGCCTGCTCCCGGGCCCCTGTGTGCCGCCCAATTGCGCACACCGGCACGTTTAAGGGTCGCGGATCAGGTTGAAACCGACGCGTTCTACCTTTGAACTACCGTGCCACGGAGCGGCACAGACAGGACTTGAACCTGCATTCGTCGATATTCGTCCGCACCCGGTCGATCCGGTGTTCGGCGGCGAATGCTGAGACTGGAGCGAGAGTCTGAGATTCACGGGGCCTGCCTCTGCCTGCTTGGGCTACCCCGGCCGGTGGTGCCGGGGGGAGGAATCGAACCTCCACTGTGACCCCTGGTCAGCTTCAACATCAGTGTCAGCTTTTCGCGCCGTGCCGCGCAGCGTACCCGCCCCGTTCAGCGGGGCGAGGTCCTGCACGAGCTCGGCGCACCCGCCCGGCTCCCCGGGCGGGCGATCATGGGGCTACCGGAACAGGTAGCCGAAGACGGCGTCGCCCACGCGCTGGTCGGTGACCTCGACCGCATTGGCCTCCTCGCGGGCGAACTTGACCGCCTGCTGGAGCTTCTCCACGCGCTCGGCGAGCTCGTTCACCCGGCGGGCGGGCAGCGATCCGGAGAACTTGACCGTGGTCCAGTAGCCGACCGGGACGTCCTCGTAGTAGACCTCGACCTGGGCCGGGTGCTTCTCGGTGGCCTCGGCCTTGACGTGGTTGCGCGGCACCTTCTTGGTCCGGATGGTGCGCACCGGCTCCGTCTTCCAGGAGTCCGTGGACGGGTCCAGGTTCCAGGACTCGGAGGCGTCCAGGACCGGGAGCTTCTTCACGAAGGTGAAGAGGTCGGTGAGCTGCTTCTCCAGGAAGAGCAGGTACGGGACCGGCACTCGGGGGAGGAGCACCTGACCGTCCACCACCACGTCCGCACTGGCGCCGATGTTGGCCCAGTCCTTGGTGGCCGTCACGTCGAACAGCCGGGTCAGCGTGCGCGCGGTGGACTGCAGGATGTCCTCGGCCTTCAGCTGGACCCGCGTCGACTCCGCCGGCAGCTGCTCGCCCTCCTCGTCCTTGGGCTGGTAGGTCCGGGAGATGCCGGCCAGCAGCGCGGGCTTCTGCAGGTCCTGGTGGGCCTGCGTCAGCTCCTGGAAGGACTTGGACTTGACGCCCTTTTCAACGGCGATGATCTGGTTCAGCTTTGCCACGTCCAGGACGCTACCAGTCTCGAACGGATTGGCGACACCCAATTTTCGGTGCCGGGGTGCCGGGGTGCGCGCCGGGTCAGCGGGCGCTGCCGAGGTTCCGGTCGCCGTCGGCGCCTTCGAGCATGAGGGTGGTCTCCTCGATGCGGCGGAAGCGGCCGTCGGGGGCGAACTCGGCGAAGAGGTAGACCTCGATGCGGACGGTGGATCCGTCGGTCTTGAGGATGGTCATGGTGTGGCGGTCGGCGTAGCGGTCGCCGTCGGTGAGTTCGTCGTGGACCTCGACGGAGCCGTCGGCGACGACGGTGCGCAGGTGGGCGATGTGGTCGAGGAACTCGGTGCGGTCGGCCCACTCGCCGTCGGTGCGCTGGCGGTAGTCGGGGGCGAAGTGCCGGTCGGCGGCCTCGTCGAGGTCGAGCCCGGGGGTGAGCAGCAGGTCGGTCAGGGCGGCGCGGATGTCGGTGTGGTTCACGGGGATTCCTTCGTTCGCGTGCGGGCCGGGCCCGCGGTGGACCGTGTCGAGATGCGTGCCTGGAGCACGCTCATGACTATACAGAAGAAGCGTGCTCGGTGCACGCTAATCTGGAGGGGTGAAGAACTCGACGGGACACGACATCGCCGACGCCCTCGGACTGCTCCTGCGGCGCAGCACCCGGGCCCACCTCTACACCACCCTGACCGACGGGCTGGGGGAGGCGGTCGACGACCTTACCTACCCGGTCCTCAGCGGCCTGGCCCGCACCGGGTCCTGCAGCGCCGCCGACCTCGGCCGCGAGATCGGGCTCGACCGCACCACCGTCACCCGCCGCGCCGACCGCCTCGAACGGGCCGGCCTGCTGCAGCGCCGGCCCGACCCGGCCGACGGCCGCGCGACCCTGCTCGCCCTCACCGACGACGGCCGCGCCGTCATCGGGGCCACCAGGCAGCGGCTCGCCACCGGCATCGAGGACTCGCTCGCCGCCTGGCCGCAGGCCGACGCCCGCGACTTCGCCCGCCTCCTGCGCCGCTTCGTCGACGAGGGGCCCTTCGGGGACGAGGGGGCCTCCGCCACCGGGCGTGACTGACCGTCACCGGCCGGTCGAGGCAGCCGAGGCAGCCGAGATGGGCCTCCCGGCCCGGGGGCCCGGGAGGGGCCTACCAGTTGGCCCAGGGGAGGTTCCACCCGCCGAGCCCGTTGTCGGGGGAGACGGCCTTCTCCTTGGTGTTCACGACCGTGACGACGTCGCCGATCAGCGAGCTGTTGTAGAACGACCCTGCGGCGGAGGTGTCGCTGCCGCCCTCCACGTCCTTGAGCGCGACGCAGCCGTGGCTGGTGTTGGCCTTGCCGAACGGGTCGCCCTTGTACCAGTAGTTGCCGTGGAGGTAGGTGCCGCTCCTGGTCAGCCGCATCGCGTGCGGGACGGCGGGGATGTCGTACTCGCTGCCGAGGCCGACCGTCTGGGAGTTCATGTGGGTGACCTTCTCCTTGGACATGATCACCATGGTGCCGCCCCACGACGGGTGCTTGTCGTCCCCGAGGGTCGCGGGCACGGTGGTGGACCTGCCGTCCCGGACGATCGTGAGCTGGTGCGCGGCGGCGTCCGCGGTGGAGACCTGGGAGCGGCCGATGGTGAACGGTTCGTCCTTGTCGACGTCGCCCCAGACGCCGGGGGACACCTCGACGTTCTTCAGCCGGTAGTGGATGGTGACCTTGGTGCCCGGCTTCCAGTACTCGGCCGGGCGGAAGTCCAGCCGGTCGTCGCCGAACCAGTGGCCCTTCACCTCGGTGCCGTTGTCCGTCTCGAAGGTGATGGCCTTGGCGACGGTGTCCTTGTTGACGACCTTCCCGCTGAAGTCCACCTTGACGATCATGCCCACGCCGTAGGTCTGGCCGTCGCCGATGTTGTCGTTGGTGGACACCTTCCGGTCGGGCGTGAGCGTGGTGAAGGCGGTGGTGGCGGCGGCCACCAGTCCGTCGGTGTCCTTCGCCTGGGCGTTCACCGTGTACGCCGTGCCGGGGGCGAGCGCGGCGGCGGGCTTCCAGCCGGCGCCGTCCGGGGTGATCGCGCCCTGGACGGACCTGCCGTCCTTGTCGGTCACGTCGACCGCGGTCAGCTTGCCGTGGGCGACGGACACCTGCAGCGCGTTTGGTGCGACGCCCTGGGCCCCGTCCTTCGGCTGGACGTCCAGCACGGCGGCCGACGTCCTCGCCGCACCGGCACCGGCACCGCCACCGGCGGCCGACGGCCCGCCGGAGACGGCGGCGCCCGCCGTCCCCGCCGGGTCGGCGGCCTTCCCCTGGTCGTCGCCGCAGGCCGCGGTCATGAGCAGGATCCCGCCCATCGTCAGCGCCACCGCCCCGCGGTGGAAACGGTCGGTGGTGCGTATCGCGGCCCGGGCCGCCCGAACAGTCCTCACAGTTGCTCCCTCTCGGTGTTCGCCGAAAGCTTGTCCGCCGCTTCGTCCCAGCCGCAACGAACGGCCCGCGATCAGGGACGCGGGGACGCCGCTACCCGCTGTGAGCTGGGAAGACGTAACCTTCCTGGGACGCGCCCGTGGGACGGAGGAACGGCGTGACCGGCGTGGGAGGCGCCCCGGGAAGGGCCCGTCCTCCCCGCGCGAACCGGGGGAGGGGGGAACCGCGGGGCGGTGTGCGGCGTGCTTCTCTGCCGGGGCGTGCCGGGGCGTGCCGGGGCGTGCCGGGGCGTGCCGGGGCGTGCGAGGGCGTGGTCACCGCGGGCGCGATCGCTGCGGGGTCGACGAGCGGGTCGAAGGAACAGGACAAGAGGGGTCGGGGAGTTGAAGGAGACGAGTGAGCTCGCACTGCTGCTGCAGGAGCTGAAGAGCCGGTCGGGGCTCAGTTACGGCGCGCTGGCGAAGCGGCTGCACCTGAGCACGTCGACGCTCCACCGCTACTGCAACGGCGATGTGACGCCGACGGAGTTCGCCCCGCTGGACCAGCTCGCGCGGCTGTGCCGGGCGACCCCGCAGGAACTCGTCGAGCTGTACCGGCTGTGGGTGATCGCCCAGGCGGCGCGGGGGAGCAGGAAGCCACCGCCCCTCGCCGAAGCGAAGGCGCGGCCGCTGACGCCGGAGACGGAAGCGAGCCCGGCAGACGAAGCGAGCCCGGCGAGCGGGGCGACCCCGGAGGCCGCGGCGACCCCGGACCCGGGCGGGACACGGGACGCGGGCGGGACGCGGGACGCGGACGGGACCCGGGATGCGGGCGCCGCCGCCGGGGCCGAGACCACCGCCGCCTCCGCCCCCGTGGTGCCGCCGCGGCGGCGCGCCCGGCGCCGGGGCGCCATCGCCGCGGTGACGGCCATCGTGGTGCTCGCCACCCTCGGGGCCGTCGTCACCAAGCTGAGGGCGCACCCGGGCGGCGACTCCGATCCCGCCGTCGTCCGGTCGGCAGGCGCCGGGCCGGCCGCCGGTTCCCCGGCCCCCGGTGTCCAGAGCCCGCCGCCGTCCCCGTCCAGTGGCACTGCCTCCGCCGCTGCGTCCGACTCGGCCTCCGCCTCCGACTCCACCGGTGCGGGAGCCGGCCCGTCGGGGCCGACCGGCGGGGCGGACCCCACCCCGAGTGCCCCCATCACCGTCACGGTGACCCCGTCCGGCTGGGACACCGCGTGCGACCAGTACGTGGTGAACCGCCCGCCGTCCGAGGTCCCCAGGCCGCCCGCGATCGTGGACGTCCCGCGCTGGGCCGCCCAGGTCGGTGCGGTCCCCGGCCACTACCAGTCGATCGAGCTCACCGTGCAGGGCACCGGCAGCGACACCGTGGTGCTGACGGCCCTCAACGTCCGGGTCACCCGGGTCTCGGCCCCGCTCGCCTGGAACGCCTACTCCATGGGCGAGGGCTGCGGCGGTGGGGTCGACAAGCTCTCCTACGACCTCGACCTGGACGCGGCCCGCCCCCGCCCGGTCGTGACCCGGGAAAGCCACGGCCTGCCGGTCAAGGTGAGCGCGAGCGATCCGGAGGTCATCGAGGTCTCCGCCGAGACCACCTCCCACGACGTCAGCTGGTACCTGGAGCTGGAGTGGTCCAGCGGCAACCGCAAGGGGACGCTGCCCGTCGACCTCGGCCACGGCGTGCCGTTCCGCACCAGCGCGGTGAAGGGCCGGCCGCTGTACGTCTACCCGATCGGCGGGCACGCCTGGGAGCCGAGCCCGTACCAGCACTGACGGTCCGGCGGTGATGGGGATCCGTGACGGGGCTCCGCCGGTGACGGGGCGCCGGCAGTGACGGCCTCACCGGTTCAGATCGGCAGGTTCCAGCCCGGCCCGTCCTCCGTTCCGATCCAGACCCGCTGTCCGGCCCCCGTGACCGTGATGCCGAACCCGTCCTGGTGCGGCTCGCCCGCGCGCTGCCAGGCCTCGACGGCCTCCTCGACCCGGTCCCACAGGCGGAGCGGGCCGCGCTGCACGACGGTCCATCCGCCGCCGGCGTCGGGCGCGGTCCTGGCCTGCGACCCGGTCGCCACGTCGGAGAGGACCTGGTGCCCGCCGGCCCCCATCCGTTCGGCGGAGGGCGCCGCGAGCTGGCAGACCCAGCTCCCGGTCCAGGTGCCGATGACCTCGGGGTCGATCCGGGTCGGGCGTTCGTCCCCGGGGAGCAGCGACAGGCTCTGGCGGGGCGGACGGTCGTGCGGGCGGGCGATCATGAAGCTGGTGTAGCCGGGCAGGAACCGCCCCGAGGCCTCGCCGGGCGCCGTGACGACCAGCCGGGCCAGCCCGAACCCGAACCCCCACCCGGACAGCGTGGCCAGGATGACGCCGCCGGGCTTCACCTGGTGCAGCCACGGCGGCGGGAGGTAGCGGACCGAGCAGGTGGCGATGAGCCGGTCGTACGCGCCGCCGTCGGGGTCGCCGAGCAGTCCGTCGCCGATGATCAGCCGGGGGGAGTACCCGGCCGCCTGGACGGCGGTGGCGGCGGCGGCGCCCACCTCCGGGTCGTACTCGATACTGGTGAGAGCGGCGTCCCCGAGCCGGTGCGCGCCGAGGGCGGTCGAGTAGCCGGTGCCGGTGCCGATCTCCAGGACCCGGTGCCCGGCCTCGGCGCCGAGCTGCTGCCACATGCGCAGCACGAGGGACGGCAGGGTGGAGGACGACGACGGCGAGCCGGTCGTGGTGCCCCCGGCCACGTCGGCCGGGCGGATCCGCCCGTCGAGCTGGGTGATCAGCGTTTCGTCCGCGTAGACGTGCTCCAGCCAGCCGGGATCGCCCTCCACGACCGGCCGGTAGGCGCTCGGGCTGCTCCCCGGGACCGGCAGGAAGAAGGACCGCGCGAACAGCTCCCGGCGGACCGCCCGGGCCGCACGCTCCCACGCCGGATCGGGGATCCCGTCGCCCCCGGTGAACCCGTCCACCAGGGCGTCGCGGAGCTGGGCCGATGTGCTCACGAATCGGGACCTTTCTCTAACTGGTCGGCGAGGGCCCGGGCGATCGCGTCGGTGGTCGCGGCCGGCTGCCAGGCCCACTGGCCGTTCGGGTTGCATTCAAGGAAGTACCAGGCGCCCGAGCCGGTCACGGCGAAGTCGAACGCGCCGTAGACCAGACGGAGCCGTCCGAGGTAGGCGGCGACCGAGCGTGCGACCGACTCGGGTACGTCGATCGGCGTGCACGCCATCCGGTCCTGGCGGCGCCGCCAGTCCAGGTCGGGGCTGTCGATCCGCACGCCGAACAGGCGGTCGCCGACGGCGGTCACCCGGGCGTCGAACGCCTTCGGCACCCGCGCCTGGAAGAGGTGCGGGCACGCGGCCACGGCGTCGGTGATCTCGGCCGGTTCGACCTCGCGCACCCACACGGCGTGCGGCCGCCCGTCGACCGCGTACGGGGTGTTCCACAGCGGCTTGTACACCGCCCCGGTGGCCTGGGCCGCCACGAACTCCCGCGCCTCGCGCGGGTCGTTGGTGATCACCGTGTCGGGGACCGGGAACCCGCAGCGCTGCGCGGCCGCGAGCTGCGCCGGCTTGTGCTCGGCGGCGCGGTTGGCCCACGGGTGGTTCACGTAGTGCGCGCCGGGGAGCGAGGCGAGGATGCCGCCCGCACCCCACAGGGCCTGCGAGGCGGCGAACCTGCGGTCCTGCCCGTCCAGTTCGGACGGGCCCTCGTAGGGCGAGGCCCGGCGCACCCACACCGACCGGACCGCGCCGAGGTCGAGGACCCGGCTGGCGGTGCGCAGGGCGCCCCGCTGCCCGCCCGTGCGGTACGCGGCGGTCAGCGAGGCACCCGTGTGCAGGTCGGCGCCGGGATCGAGGCGGACCACCGGGACCCGGCGCTCCGCGAGCACCCGCAGGACCGCATCCGCCGTCACGTCGAGGGGATTGGTCAGCACCAGCACCGACCCGCACCGGTCGTCCATCAGCCGGAGCTCTGGTCCTGGTCGTAGGACTCGGTGCTGTCGGCATCGGTGGCCCCGCCCGGGCCGGCCCCGTCGCCGGGCTGCGTGCTCGTCGGCGTGAGCCCGCTGGTGCTGGTGCCGTGCGTACCCGACTCGACCCTGCGCCCGTGCTCGTCCACGAACACGGCGATCTGGGTGTCGGGGTCGATCACGGGCGTGACGGCGGGGATCGAGCCGGACTCGGGGTACGGACCCATCCGGGTCGTGCCCCACGGTGCGGTCGTCATCTGTGCTGCGCCTCCATTCCGTGGCGGTGCTGACAGGATCAACAGCCCGGCCCGATGGCCGAGTCGTGTCATCCCACCCCGGCCGGCCCGGCCTGTCCAGGGCGGGGTGCGGCCGTCGGTGCGTCGGTGCGTTGGCGTGTCAGCGCGGCGACGGGGCTGTGGGCGTCCGGGTGTCCGGGTGTCCGGGCGTCCGGGCGTTCGCGCGGAAAACCGGATGCCGCCGGGGCGCCGGCCGCGTTACCCTCGGCGTCATGAACGTCACCGGCCCGATCACCGCCACCGCGCGAGCGACCAGCTCGCCGGTTGCCGCCGCCTGACGTACCCCTCCCCACGGCGACCGGACACGGTCCGCCGCTGGTGGCCCCGAGGCGTTTCCGCCCTCGGCTCCGATGACCGCGTGGCCCGTCGTCCGGTGCCTCCCCCCCGGCACACGCGAAGGAGCCACCCCATGAACACCGACCAGCTCGTCCGCACCTTCATCGAGTACTTCGAGGACCGTGGCCACCGCCGGATCACGGGCTCGACCCTGCTGCCCCCGCCCGGCGACCCGGTGCTGTTCACCACCTCCGGCATGCACCCCCTCACGCCCTACCTGGAGGGCCGCCCGCACCCGCTCGGCCGGCGGCTGGTCAACGTCCAGCGCTGCCTGCGCACCACGGACCTCGACGAGGTCGGCGACCGCACCCACCTGACCGTCTTCGAGATGCTCGGCACCTGGTCCCTCGGCGACTACGAGGGCCCGCAGAGCCTCGACTGGGGTTACGGGCTGCTCACCGACGGGTTCGGCATCGACCCCGGCCGGCTCCACGTCACCGTCTTCGGCGGCGACGACCGGGTCGGCCCGGACACCGGCTCGCTGGAGCTGTGGCAGGACCGCGGCGTGCCGGTCGAACTCACCGTCGAGGACAACTGGTGGTCCAACGGGCCGACCGGCCCGTGCGGCCCGGACTCGGAGATCTTCCTGTGGACCGGCGACACCCCGCCGCAGTCGACACCCACCCGGGACGACCGCTGGGTGGAGGTGTGGAACCACGTGATGATGCGCCACCGGCGCCTCGACGACGGCACGCTCGTCCCGCTGCCCCAGCGCAACATCGACACCGGCCTCGGCCTGGAACGGCTCTCCTCGCTGCTGCAGGGCCGGTCGTCGGTCTTCGAGTGCGACGTCTTCGACCCCTGGCGCCGCCTCGTCCCGCCCCTGTGGCAGCTGGACGAACCGTCCCTGCGGCTGGTCTGCGACCACCTGCGCTCGGCCGTCGTCGTCATCGGCGACGGCGTCCGCCCCTCCAACACCGGCCGCGGCTACGTGCTGCGCCGCCTGGTGCGCCGGGTGCTCACCGTGCTCCACCGGGACGACCCGCGACGCGGACTCGGCGACCTGCCGGTCGAGTTGGTCGGCCACACCCTCGACCGCTTCCGCCAGGACGTCGACCCGGAGACCGTGCGCCGGGTCCTGCTCGACGAGGAGCAGCGGTTCGTCCGCCTCCTGGAGCGTGGCCGCCGGGTGCTCTCCCGCCCCCGCTTCCGCGGCCCGCTGACCGAGGACGACCTGCACTACCTCCACGACACCCACGGCCTGCCCCGCGACCTCGTGCTGGACCTGCGGACGGGGTGACGGTCCCGGGGCGGTCTGCTCGGCTTGCTCTGCCCGGGGCGCTCTCCTCGGGTCGCGTCCCCGGGCCCGGACGGGTCCGGGGACGCACGGGCTCGCCGCCGGACCGGCGCGTGCGTTCCGTCCCCGGACCTGGATCCGTCCCCGGACCCGGCCTCCGGCGCGGCCGCCCTCCGCCGTCCCCGGTCAGCCGGCGGGCGTCCGCTGCTGCCGCCAGCGGGCCCGGTGGAAGATCGGCTCGACGGCGACCACGCAGAACGCGTGCATGGGCCGGTTCGTGCCCTCGGGGTCGAAGAACCCGACGATGTCGCCGAGGAAGCTCTCGCCGTGCCGGTGGACGTGGCCGTCCCGGGCGACGCCGTCGCCGACGTCGGTGAGCCAGTCGCCGATCCAGAACAGCAGTTCGGCGCGGGCGGTGATGACGATCGTCGCGGCGTGCTCGGCGAAGCGGGCGGGGTGGCGGTCGGCCCGGCGCCGGACGTCGTCCGGCCGCTCGGGAGGCCGTGCCGCCGGGGCCGTCACCGTCAGGGGCGTCGAGGCGCGGCGCATCGCGCGCCGCAGGTCCGGCCAGTCTGAGGGCCGAAGTCCCGTGTCCTCGCGGGCCAGCAGCATCGGCAGCGGACGGCTCTCGCCACCGAGGGAGGACGTCGGCCGGCCGCCCGGCGGGACGGGGACGTGGACCGCGCTGTGCGGGCTCGTCGCGGCGACGCGGAACAGGGCGCCGAGGCGCAGGAGATCGGCGCGGCTCGCGTTGAGGTACCCGACCTGGCGGTCGGGCGGGAGGACGAAGGTGTTGCGGAGCATGGGGCCGGTGCTCAGGATCCGGCTGAGCCCGGATCCGGTGGTGCCGGCGACCGGATGGCTCGTCACCCGCAGCCGCATCCGCCCGTCGACGGCTCGCGCGCGCTCGTCGGCTCGCGTGCGCCCGTCGGCTCGTGCGCGCTCGTCGTGGACTCCCGTGCGCCCGTCGTCAACCCCCATGTGCCCAGTACAGCACGGGTGCCGCCGGGCTCGTACCCGGTTTTCCGGTGCCCCGGGCCCGCGCCCGCGCGGTGGTCGCCGGAGCCCGAGTCCGCGCACGGCTATTGACTAAAAGTCCAACAGTGGCGATTCTCGTCACACCGAGTGCGCGGTCCATGACAGCCGGCCCGGACGGGTCGGTCCCCGCGCCCCGGACGGTTCCCAGCGCCCGGCGGCCGCGCCACCCCTCACCTCGGACACGGGTGGTGACCATGCACCAACTCCTGCGCAACAGGCACGGATTCATCGCACTTCTGGCCGCGCTCCTCACCCTGGCCGCCGTGGTGCTCGCCGCCCCGGCACCCGCCGCACCCGCCGCGTCCGGTGACACGGCCGGGACGGACTGGTGGACCCCGACCGCACGGCCCGCCCCCGACTCGCAGATCGGCGTCACCGGCGAGCCGTTCCGCGGGACCGACGCCCAGGGCAAGGTCCGCGGCTTCGTCGACGCGCACGACCACATCATGGCCAACGAGGCCTTCGGCGGCAGGCTCATCTGCGGCAAGTCCTTCTCCGAAGCCGGGATCGCCGACGCGCTGAAGGACTGCCCCGAGCACTACCCCGACGGCTCGCTCGCCATCTTCGACTTCCTCACCAAGGGCGGCGACGGCAAGCACGACCCGGTCGGCTGGCCGACCTTCAAGGACTGGCCGGCCCACGACTCGCTCACCCACCAGCAGAACTACTACGCCTGGATCGAACGCGCCTGGCGCGGCGGCCAGCGGGTCCTCGTCAACGACCTCGTCACCAACGGGGTGATCTGCTCGGTCTACTTCTTCAAGGACCGCAGCTGCGACGAGATGACCTCCATCCGGCTCCAGGCACAGAAGACCTACGAACTGCAGGCCTACATCGACACGATGTACGGCGGCCCGGGCAAGGGCTGGTTCCGGATCGTCACCGACAGCGCACAGGCCCGCCAGGTCGTCGAACAGGGCAAACTGGCCGTCGTCCTCGGGGTGGAGACCTCCGAGCCGTTCGGCTGCAAGCAGATCCTCGACGTCGCCCAGTGCAGCAAGGCCGACATCGACCGAGGCCTCGACGAGCTCTACGGGCTCGGCGTGCGCAGCATGTTCCTCTGCCACAAGTTCGACAACGCGCTCTGCGGGGTGCGCTTCGACGAGGGCGCGCTCGGGACGGCCATCAACGTCGGCCAGTTCCTCTCCACCGGCACCTTCTGGAAGACCGAGACGTGCGCCGGGCCGCAACACGACAACCCCATCGGCCTCGCCCCGGCACCCGAGGCGCAGAAGCAACTCCCGGCGGGGGTGGCCGTGCCCGCCTACACCGGCGACGCGCAGTGCAACAGCCGCGGGCTCACCGACCTCGGCGAGTACGCGGTGCGCGGACTGATGCAACGCAAGATGATGCTCGAAGTCGACCACATGAGCGTCAAGGCGGCCGCCCGCTCCTTCGACATCCTGGAGTCCGAGTCCTACCCGGGCGTGATCTCCTCGCACAGCTGGATGGACCTCGACTGGATCGAGCGGGTCTACAAGCTCGGCGGCTTCGTCGCCCAGTACATGAACGGAGCCGAGGGGTTCAGCGCGGAGGCCAAGCGCACCGAAGCCCTGCGCGACAAGTACCACGTCGGGTACGGCTACGGCACCGACATGAACGGTGTCGGCGGCTGGCCCGGCCCGCGCGGCGCGAACACCCCCAACCCGGTGCACTACCCGTTCCGCAGCCAGGACGGCGGGTCCCTCATCGACCGCCAGACCACCGGCGCTCGCACCTGGGACATCAACACGGACGGTGCCGCGCACTACGGCCTGGTCCCGGACTGGCTGGAGGACATCCGGCAGGTGGGCGGGCAGGGCGTCATGGACGACCTCTTCCGCGGCGCCGAGTCGTACCTCACCACCTGGGGCGCCTCCGAACGGCACCACGCCACGGTCGACCTCGCCGCAGGCCGGCCGGCCACGGCCAGCACCACCGAGTGGTGGAACCCGTTCGTCAGCTACGCGCCCGGGCGGGCCGTGGACGGCGACCCGGGGACCCGCTGGGCCAGCGAGTGGAGCGACGACCAGTGGCTCCGCATCGACCTCGGCTCCACCACCCTGGTCGGGCGCGTCACCCTGGACTGGGAACGCGCCTACGGGCGGGCGTACCGGATCGAGGTCTCCACCGACGGGAACACGTGGCAGTCGGTCTGGTCCACCACCACCGGGGACGGCGGCCTCGACACCGCCCGGTTCGCCGGCGTCCCGGCCCGCTACGTCCGCGTCCACGGGGTGCAACGCGGCACCCAGTGGGGCTACTCGCTGCACGAGGTCGGCGTGTACAGCACCTGAGGCCCGGTCCTTCCGGCTTCCGGTCCTTCCGGTCCTTCCGGTCGTCCGGCTCCGCGGAGCCGGATGGGACCGCCGTGAGGTGGAGTGCGGCCCGGCGGGCGCCGACGAGTTCGTCGGTTCGCCCGGCCGGGCCGCGCCACTGCGCCGGGGCTGCCCTGCGCGGCTGCCCCCGGGGCAGTGCCCCGGGCCGCCGGCGCTCCGCTCGTGCGTCGTCCCGCTGATCCCCGTACCGGACGGACACGTCGGATCAACTGCTCGGCGCATCACCGCGGAACGCCTCCGAAGCCGTCCCGGTGGGCGGAGTGTCATGAGCCACGATGAGCTGACACATCCGGTGCATCCGGCGCCAGAGCCGAGGGCTGTCGTCCTCGGTGAGCGCTGGCAGGACCTGTTCGAGCCGGCCGAGCATGTACCGCACCGTTCCCATCCCCCGCTCGTGGAGGGAACCGCCGTTCCCGACCCACGTGAACACGCAACCCGCCAGCCTGGTTTCGAACGACATCAGGTCGACGCCCGCGACCTCCAGGGTGATCCACCGGAGCGGCAGGGGCGAGCGGAACTCGTTCCGGTGTTCCTCCCACAGGCGTTCCACGACGGCGAAGGAGTCCTCGGCAGCATCCATGCCCCCATCCTCGCCACGGCGGCGCCGCAACGGAAGGGATCAACGTCCGCCCCACCGCCCGAAGCAGGGGCCCGGCCCGGCCGTGCGCACCGACCGGCTCGCCGTCGCGGACCGGCCCGCGCTCCACCACGAGGCCGTCCTCGTCGTCCGCGGAGCCGGGGACAGCAGTTCGGCGGGACTGCGGGGCTGAGGGACAGCAGTTCGGCGGGACTGCAGGTCGGCGGGCTGCGGGGCCCTGGGCGTCACCGTTCGCGGAACTCGCCCTCGTACGGGTCGTGTTCCCACCCGGCGCCGCGGCCCGTCCGCGCGAGTCGGCGCCGGGCCCGGTCGGCCCGGTCCGTCACGTGGAACCAGACCAGCACCCCGACGGCCAGGACCGCCAGCCCGGCCGGTGCGAGGGCCCACACGGTACGGGAGTACAGCCAGAGCAGCAGGCCGAGGGCGGCCGAGCCGACGATCGCGTACGCGAGGCCCAACCGGCTGCCGGGCGAACTCCGGTGGATCTCCTCGATCTGCGCGGCCGCGTCCCCCTCGGCGCCGCCGGTGAACTCGCCGGGGTCGAAGAAGTAGGGCTCGATGTTGCCCTCCTCCCACTCGCGCTCCACCCGGACCGCCCGTCGGCGGAAGCCGCGGCGCCGCCGCGGACCGTCGGGTGTCGCGCCGTATCCGCTGCTCATTCGCTCCTCCTCCTGGGGCGCCGACTCGGGTCCGTCGTGGTGCCGGTCGGGTGTGCTGCCAGTTCGTTGTGCTGCCGGTCCGTCGTGGTGCCGGTCCGTTGTGCGTGCAGTGCGTGTGGGGCCGGCGCGGGTGCGGGTGCGTGCGGTGCCGGGGTCAGCCGGCGAGCCCGCCCGCGAGGAGATCGGCCAGCATCAGCAACTGCCGTACGTGCTGGTCGCTGAACTCCTGCCGGTCGGGGTCCTGGAAGATCCCGCCCCAGGAGTCCGTCTTCGCGTCCACCGCGAGCACGCCCAGCGGCACGCTGCCGGCCTGCACCCGGACGATCACCACCGCGTCGTCCGCAGGGGTCCCGGGGACGTTGCCCCGGAAGTAGGACTTCGTGGCGGTCCGGCGGAACACCCGGCCGGTGGCGACGACCTTGCGCAGGGCACCGATCCCGAAGTCACCGGGGCCGATCCGTTCCACCGGTGAGGCCGAGTCGAGGGAACGTCCGCGACAGGTGAAGGTATCGGTCGCCGGGTCCCACGAGTAGTAGACGCCCCGGCAGGAGTGGTGGATCCGCGCGGCGGCCGCCGCGACGGCCTGGTCGAGCCGCCCGCGCTCGGCCCTCGGATCCTCCGAAGCGGCCAGGAGGCCGGCGATGTTGGCGGTGAACGTGGTGCCGGGGGCGACCGCCGTCACCAGTTCGTTCAGGCCGCGGGAGGTCTCCAGCGCCAGCGCCTCGATCCGCCCGTGCACCGTCCGCGCGCGTCGTGCCTCCACCGAACCCACCAGCACCGTCAGCGCGGTGGTGGCGATGCCGTAGAGGATGAACTCCACCTGGCGACTGCCGTTGGAGCCGGCCAGGGTGCTGAAGACGAACGCCCCCGAACCGAAGACGAAGGCGAAGAACTTCAAGGTGCCGTCGACGATCCGCGATCTCTGAGTAGCCGTCACTACTACCCCCACACTCGTCCCGCCCCGCCGGGGCGCCCCCGTCCCACGATCGTAGAGAGCACGGGAGACGCCCTCAAGGTCTTTCACCGCGGGGTCCCGCAGCCCGGGACCGGGGCGGCGCGGCGCCCGGTACGGACCGGGGGATCACCGGTCGGAGCGGGGGGCCAGCCGGTCAGGGGTCAGGGCAGGGGGATCAGCCGGTCAGGGTGTCCCGCAGCCAGGGGGTGATCACGGCCATCGCCTCGCCGAAGCGCGAGATCGCGCAGTGGCCGGTGTCCGGGATCAGCTCGACCCGGGTGTCCCGGCGGCCCTCGAACACCCGGGTGTCGGCCAGCGGGACGTGGACGTCCTCGGTGCCGTTGACCACCAGCATCGGCCCGTTGGCGTCCCGGTCCAGCAGCGGGCGCAGGTCGAAGGCCGCGAAGGCCTCCTCGCGCTCGGCCGTGCTCGGCATCGCGTCGAAGCCGAGGGCGTTGCCGACGATGCCGTCCATGCCGAAGGCGAAGCCGCGGCCCGGGGCGAAGGAGCGTTCCACCGGGCCGCCGAGCACCACGGAGGCGTCCACGGCGCCGGTCAGTCCGGTCCGGGCGGAGTAGTAGCCGCCCATCGAGATGCCGAAGTGGCCGACCTGCCCGCTGCCGGCCCCGCGGGCGAAGGAGACCAGCCCGGCGATCACCTCGGCCCCGCCGTCCGGGGTCATCGGCAGGTGGGCGGTCTCACCGGTGCCCGGGAGGTCGAACAGCAGGAGTCGCGCCGGCAGGGTGAGAGCGAGCTGCTCCCACATGCCGTGCAGGTCGGTCTTCCAGGAGTCCACGCCGCCGCTGGCCAGCACGAATGGTGCGTCGGCGGGCAGGCCGGGGGCGGCCATCAGGTGGACCGGCAGCTCGGCCCCGCCGCCGCGGTACGGGACGGTGAGCGTGCGGCGCTCGACGTCCACCGGGAAGCCGGGGGCGGCCAGCACGTACTGCTCGACCTGGCGGGCGAGCGCGGTGCGCTTCGGGCCGTCGGCCAGGGAGGGGAACTTGGCCCAGCCGTACGCCTGCGCGGCCGCGCGGTGGCGCCCGGCCCCGGCGTGCCGGGCGGCGAGGGCGGACCACTCGTACACCCAACTGCCGGGCCGGTCGGGCCACATCTCGGTGATGCGGGCGCGGACCTCGTCGACCTCGTCGACGGCCAGGCCGAGGGTCATCTGCGGGTAGCGCTCGACGAACAGGTCCTGCGGGTCCAGGGGCCAGGTGAAGGACATGGTGGTGCCTCCCGATGCTCTTAACGCCGGAACTCTTGCCTTAGTGACTATGCGCCGGGGCGGCGATTAACGCAAGCACTCCTGCGTTAAGGTGGGGCCGAGGTGATCGACACATGACCGAGGAAGAACCGGAACCGATCCGCCGCCGTCCCGGCGGCCGGGCCGCACGCGTCCGTCAGGCCGTCCTCGCGGCCGCCATGGAGATGCTGGTCGAGGAAGGCATCACCCGACTCACCGTCGCCGGGGTCGCAGCCCGCGCGGGAGTCAACGAGACCACGGTGTACCGCCGTTGGGGCAGCCGGGAGAAACTCGTACTGGACGCCCTGCTCACCGGCAGCAACGAGGGCATCCCCGTCCCCGACACCGGAGCCGTCCGCACCGACCTCGCCGCCTTCGCCCGCACGCTCGCCGAGTACCTCGCCACCCCCACCGGCCGCTCCGTCGCCCAGGCGGCCACGCTCGGCTCCGACGACCCCGACCTCGCCGAAGCCTGGCAGGCCTTCTGGCAGTCCCGCCTCGACCAGGCCGGAACCATCATCGGCCGGGCCGTCGAACGCGGGGAACTCCCCCCCGACACCGACACCGCCCTGGCCCTGGAACTGCTCTGCTCCCCGCTCCAGAGCCGCGCCCTGCTCGGCCACCGCCCGATCGAGCCGGACCTGCCGGAACGCCTGACGGACCTGGTGCTCGACGGCCTGAGAGGGCGGACCTAGGGCTTGTCTGACAATTCGCGTCGCATCAGCGCGCGGCGTTGGGCGCCCGGCTGGGCGTGCCGTCGGAGCGTCCTCGTACTGGACGTACTTGGACGATTCGGCGGTGCGTCCAGGTGGGGGTACCTCCCGGCCGAAGGCTGGGGGCGGATGCCCGGCGTCGTGCGCGCGGCGGGAATTGTCAGACAAGCCCTAGGAGGGAGGACCGGGCGATCCGGGCGCGAGCCGGGGAACAGCCGGGGGAGTCGGCCGTCCCGGCGGAAGTCGGCCGTCCGCTCCGCCGTGGTCAGGGGCGGTCGGGCGGAGGGAAGGGGAACAGGGCGACGGCGTCCAGGCGGACCATGACCGTGCGGGGCTCCCGGCCCGGCGGGTACTCGCGCCGGTACAGGAACACGGCGCCGCTGCGGTCGAAGGCGGCGACGCCTTCCTCCACGTCGCCTTCCTCCACGTCGCCTTCGTTCAGGGCACCTCCCTGCACGGCGCCCGCCTCGCGGCCCCTCGGGCAGTGGAGGTCGGGTTCCGGGCCCCTGCCGGGTCGTCGGTGGCGGCCGGCCACTCACGCTCCCGGGCTGCGCCCGGCGGCGGTGTGCGGGCCAGCCGTGGCGGGGGTGCTCACGCGGTGGCCTCGCCGGTGATCGACCGCCCGGCGAGGTACCGCAGGTGGCGCGCGAAGACCGCCTCGGGGTCACCGCCGGTGCGGGCGATGAGGATCAGAGCGGTCACGGCCGCGTCACAGGCCTCGGCGTGGACCTGCTCCAGGGTGTGGGACCGGCCCTTGCGCGGGTTCATCCCGAGCACGCCGATGACGGCCTCGGCGACCTCGCCGCACTCCTCCCCCAACTTCAGCGCCTGCAGAAGCATCGTCTGCTCGGGGGGATGATCCAGGAGCGAATCCAGCTTCTCGGCGAGGGACTTGAGGATCGTCCAGGTGTCGTCCACGACGCGGGATCCTGCCGCTGTTCGATCGGCCCGTTCAACCCCGGCGGTTCCGGGCGAGCCCGGGTCGAACGGTCCGTTTTCGATTCCAGGGGAGTCGCCGTCGACGGTCGGACGACGCGGCGAGCCATGACGCGAAGACGAAGGCCCTCGTCCGCTCAGGTGTGTGTTCGTTGAACGAGCTGATGGCCGGGTGATCCCCGCAGTCGGCTCCGTGTTCGTCGCCGACGCAGCCTCGATCGTCAGTCGAGGCCTTCGATGATGCGGAAGTCGCGCTCGACGCCGTCGGCAAGTGCGGCCAGCGCCTCCTGGTAGGCCGCACTCGCATGGGCGGCGACCGCCTGTTCGAAGCTGTCGAACTCGACCAGGACGGTGCGCTCGGCGATTCCGGCGTCGTGTGCGACGACCCGGCCGCCGCGGGCGAGCGTCCGCCCGCCCGCGGCCTTGACGGCCGGAGCAGCCAGCTTGTTGTAGGCAGCCAGCTTCTCGGGGTCCGCAATGGTGCGGTAGGCGCTGACCCAATAGCCCTTGGCCACGGTACCTCCTGTGTTCGGAATCGATGCTCGGAACCATGCTCGGATCCATGGCCGGCGCGCTGTGGGTCAGCGAGCCGACGGGGACGGCGTCGAAGTCGGACGGCTTTCGACCCTCAGCTTCCGGTCCGACTCGACCGGCCCAGGCCCGGCACACCGACTTCGGCCGGCCGGGTCAGTGCTCGCGCAACGTTCCGAACGCTGCGAGGGGGCACGAAAGTCTCGTAGCCGCAGTCCAGCCCCATGCCCGCCCGGCCACCTCCCCTGTCCTGAACGGGCATCCTTTCACGGCATGGACTGGTAGCCCAGCTGTTTTCCGGGGCGGCTGCATCGACCTTGCGCGGTCGGGGATCCGAGCCGAAATCGCGTCCGGAGGGATCAGCCCCGAGCGGCTTCAGGCGGACCACAGATCCTCTACTGCCCCGACAGTTGGCGTGCCGAGTGAGAGATGGCGTCCCATGGAGTGGTGTAGCAGGGATCTTGACGTAACCCCTGGTCATAAGGGAGCCATCGCGCAACTCTCCGATTGGGCATGCTCGTTGAGTGAGAGGCGCGCGATGACCTCGTCCCGGTCCGACCTACTCCGCCTCATGGGGTCACTGCGTACGGCAGACGGAATCGAGTCGATCAGGACTCCGGCCCAGCGGCTGCTCGCCCTCGGTGCCGCCGCCTGCGCCACCCGGAAGGTCCTCGGCCGCGCCTGAGCATTCGTTGGAATTCGTAGGAAAACAGCCGCCCGCACACCGCAACTCCGACCGCCGGGCCGTGTCGATCGCATAGAGAGCTTTTGCAGTGCCGCATACTCGCTCCGCAAAAGCTCGATATCCGAGCAAAACGCCCACCCCGAGCCCCGCGGAGGACACATGACCACGCCCCAGAACAACCCCGCCGACGACCCGGTCGTCGCGGCGCCGACCTACCTGGCGGACATCCGCCACTACTTCCGGCCCGAGGACGTGGAACACATGGCCGCCAAGGGCATCGATCTCGGCACCTACGACGGAGTGAGGAACAACGCCGGGGCGATCTTCGCCCACACCGCTCCCCCCGGGGCGGACATGCCCCCGGACACGGCCGGCAAATGGAGCGCCAACCGCTCGCAGACGTTCAAGAACTGGATCCTCAACGCCTTCCCGATCGGTACGGCAACGCCCCCTGCCACGGAGCCGCCGACCGGGGCGGCGCCAACCCGGCTGCGCAAGGACGTCACCACCCTGACCGACCCCGAATTCGCTCTCCTCACAACGGCGTTCGAGGGAGTCATCGCCCGCGCAACCACGGCAGCGGACGGCTACTTCATGCTGGCCGGGCAGCATGGCCTCCCCAGAGCCTGGTGCCTGCACCACGAGAACCGCTTCAACCCCTGGCACCGCCCGTACCTGATCGAGTTCGAGGACGCGCTGCGCTCCGTCCCGGGCTGCCAGGACGTGACGCTCCCGTACTGGGACATCTCGACCCCGCTGCCGGACCGTCTGCAGCACCCGCCGTTCGACAAGTACGTCCTGCCGGCCGACCCCGGCGCCACCGCGCACCCGCCCGTTCACGGGTACTTCCCGTACACGACCGAGCGCTACTCGGTCGACGGCATCACGGAGCGCGTCCAACGGTTCAACGTCCTCGGTGACATCACCACCTCGCTGGCGCAGTTGCTGTGGGGTGCGTACAACACCAACGGCTACCAGGACTTCTCGATCCAGGCCCACGACGCCGGCCACGGATCGATCGGGCCGACGATGCACGACCAGAACGTCTCGGCCTTCGACCCGGTGTTCTGGTTCTTCCACTGCAACATCGACCGGCTCTGGCTGAGCTGGCAGACGAACACCGCCGCGACGACGCTGGCCGGGTTCCGCACCACGCTGGCAGGGCAGGACGACACCTGGCTGCAACCCGCCCCCTCCCTGTTCACCGAGCTGAAGCCCTTCCCCCAGGTCGCCCAGCAGACCATCTCCACCGAGGTCACGTACGACCGCCTGGAACTCATCAGCCATGCGAAGGGCGACATGGAGAACCTCTCCGGCAGCATCGACGCCGCCCGCACCTTCGCGTTCCGGAGCTCCGACCCGGTCTCGGTGCGGGTCAAGGGGATCGACCGGCTGAACATCCCGGGGTCGTTCAGCGTGACCCTGCTCGCCGACGGCGAGCCGATCGCGGCACGGTTCTTCTTCCAGCCGAAGAACCCGCAGGGCTGTGAGACGTGCAAGAAGAACGGCATCATCAACCTCGACTTCCGGATGTCCCAGGACGAGATCCTCGACAAGGTGCTGTCCGTCCGGATCGACGTGCCGGGGCACGGCGAGGAGATCGGCACGGCCTTCCCGCTCTCGCAGGCGGGCAACCCGACGATCAACGCCCGGCTGCTGGTCGGCGAAGCGTAAGGCGGCGGCGCCGCCCATCACCCGGGACCCCTGAGCTGTCAGGGTTTCCGGGTGAACTGCTGCTCAGACGAAGCTGATCACGAGCACGACGGCCGCGGACCACCGAGTCGAGACGCGTGGACGCCGGCCTGACGACTCAGCGGGACGCCGTCCGCTCAGCTCTTCCGCTCACCCAGGACACAGAATTCGTTGCCCTCCGGGTCGAGGAGGGTCACCCAGTGCTGCTCGTCCTGCACAGTGTCGGCGCGCCGGGCACCGAGGGAGAGCAGCCGGGCGACCTCGGGCCTCCTGGTCGTCGGGGCGGAAGTCGGGGTGGAGCCGGTTCTTCGACGTCTTGCCCTCGGGGACAGGCACGAAGAGCAGCCCCGGCATCCGGTCCGGCTCAGGCCGGATCTCGATGATCTCCTCGGATTCGTCGACCACTACCCAGCCGAGAGCCTCGGCCCACCAGCGCCCGAGGGCGATGGGGTCGGAGGAGTCGACGATGATCTGTTCCCATTCAAGTGCCATGGGCGTGAGCATGGACAGGCTGGGTCAGCACGACATCTGTCGCTGAATCAGCGATGTATCCGACGGCTGGTGATCGTTCGGCAACCGTCCGGATACGGCCTCGTCCCACGCGGGTGATCAATGTCCGGCCGCGACGGTCTCGTGCTGCAGCTCATTCCGGGAGCAAGGACGCTTCACCAACAGCGGCAATCAGCTCGAACGGGAACTCCCGATCGGCTTGGCCGATGGCCAATGCGAGCCAACGGCCGGAAGGCCGTAGCCGCCACACCCGCATGCTGCCGGCGACGTTGCACAGGAAGCCCAGCGGCTCAGGAGCCACGAACTCCGGATCCGGATTGTCGAACCCGAGATACGGCCACAGATCGACAGTCGCCGGATCTCCCCAACGGTCGGCCAGAACGGCAGTCAGCGCAGCGAGATCGGCTTCCAGCTCCTGCTCGGCTGCTTCGACGATCTCTTCACTACGGTCGTCCCAGAAGTCCTGACTCTCCCGGAGCACGGCCACCTGATATCCAGGTCCACCCCAGCTTCGGTCCTTCCCCGATCGGCCCTCCCGCTCGGGGAACGGCAAAGTGCTCAGTTCGTCGATGATCGAGAGCTGGTCGTCAGTGAGACCCGTCGATCGGTGCTGGCTCGGCATCAGCGAAGCCTAGCCAGGTCGGCTCCATCCGGCGTCGCGCATGCCTCCCTGCCGCCAAGGACGACAGATGCGGCGCCGGCACGACAGTCAGCGTGCTGAGTCACACCAACTGGGCTCACCGCCCCGGCCGGTCGGCCAGGTTCGTCGCCGGTACACCGGCCGCGAGGCCGGCCAGGCCGGCGACGGTCAGACCCGCCCCCACCTGGGCGGCGGGCAGGTGCACGACGAGCGTGAAGTAGAGGACGGCGGCGGTGTTGGAGAGTCCGTTGCCGACCCGGTTGACGAAACCGGCGAGGATCAGCGCCCGCAGCGGACCGGAATCCGGTGGCCGGGCACCGATTGCCTCGTGCCCATCCTGATCGTGTCAAGCAGGCTGACAGGGCACTTCGCGACGCCGGCGGCCCGGCGGGTGTCACCGGCCCCGCGGATGCCCCGCGTTCCGTGCCCCGAGTTCCGTGCCCGGGTTCCTCGCTCTCCATCAAATGATCCTCAGATGGCTGACGGTTCCTCAGTTCTGCTCCTAGGCTGCTGAGTGCTGCCCGACCACCGAACCGGCGAGGAGGCTTCGGCTCATGTGGCGACGTGCCAGGCTCGTGACGGCGACGGCCGTCGTCATTGCCGCTGCTGTGGCGTGCACCGGAGGTGGCGCACCCCGGGGCGAACGGACCCCTGCTCCCTGGCCCCTGGACGGACTGGCCGCCGCCCCGGTGGATGCGGCCCTCCAGGGCGGCGTCGACGTCCTGCCGGGCAGGGGCGTCCCGGCCAAGGTGCTCGGCGTCGCCCGGATCTCGGGCACCGACGTGGTCCTTGCCCTCAGGGACGACACCTGCCATGCGGTGTTCCTGCCGAGCGGTGCGACCGGGCCCCCCGCCGCCGCAGCACCGGCACCGGCCTCGGCCTCGACCTCGCTCTCGATCGGAGCGCAACGCCCGGCCGTCGGCAGCGCCGCCTCGGACGAGCACGGGCTGTTCCCGGGGACCGTGCTCGCCGGGTCGTACACCCAGGCGTCCAGCCCGGTGGAGCCCTTCGCGTTCGCGCACATCGGCTGCTCCGAGAAGGGGATGGCGCTCATGATCGAGGGAGTCGACGAATCGGCGCAGGTGCGGAAGGAGGCCGGTGACTCGCTCGGGTGCCGGAGGTCCGGCCGGGACGTTTTGGTGACCGTCGGAGCTGCGGACGCGATCCGGGCCGTCGAACCCGGCACGCCCGGCTGGGCTTCGGCGGCGGTCTTCACGTGCTCCTGAACCCCCACCGACCCGGCGGCGACTGTCCGACGGTCGTTCCGGTCGTCCGTGCTACTTCTGGCCGGGCCAGGCTGCCGCGAGGTCGCGGTAGGCCGCGAAGCGGGGGCCGGGCACCGTCTCGCGGGTCGTCTCGCCGTTCAGCCGGCACAGTCGGACGGTGTCGATCTCGGTGTCGAGCAGGCAGCACACCCCGCGGGCTGCGGCGGCGAGGCCGGTGAACACCGCTCTGATGCTCGCCGACCGCTCGAACATCCGGCTCATCCCCGAGGTCGCCGCGGTGAACTGCAGTGAGGCGAAGTGCGGGTGCAGCGCGGGGGCGAACCGGACGGTCAGGTAGACGTACCCGATCCGAACCCGTCCGAGTTCGTCGAGTTCGAGGCCACGGCCCTCGACGTACTCGCGTACCGCGTCGTCGACGCCGACCATGATCGAGGTGTCGAGTTCGAGCGTGCCGCCCGCGGAGCAGTCGACCGGGTCGCTCGCGAAGTGCGAGGTGAACGGCACGGAGAGCCGCTCACCGTGGGGCAGGGTCAGCGTGAGCGGCGGTACCCGGCGCGTTGGCGGCGCCAGCTCGACGAGTTCGGCCAGCGCCCGGGAGACGTTCCGGGCGGGCGTGAACACCTCGTAGCTCTAGTCGAGTCCCATGCTTCTGCCCCTCCTGAGTCGGATCGCATCTTTCCACGACCGCCCCGCACGGACCGGGGCGTCTTCCGGGAGTCTGCGGGGTCAGTCCCACCACAGCACGACGAGCAGGCCCCTGCGGGCCGCTCCCTCGTAGAACTCGAGCAGTGCGTCGAAGTGGTGCAACAGGTATTCCGTCGGATCGCCTATGAACCCCTGGCCGAGCTCGGATCCCGCGCCGCTGTCCACGACCGATCGGAGGATCGCCCGCATGTCGATCTCTCCGAGGAGGGCCGACACCCGCGCCACCGCGTCCGGGCCCAGGGCCGTCGGCTCGGAGTTGCCGAAGAAGGCGATCGCGTGCAGGCCGGTGTTGAGGAAGCGCAGGTCGATGTCGTCGTCGCCGTCGGTCGCCCGCTTGAGCGCGTCCAGGAGGCCGGCGTCGAGCCGCGTCAACTCGCAGGCACGCTCCAGCATGAGGGGCGCCCAGTCCAGGTCCAGGCAGTCCTCGGCGGGCGGATCCCAGCGGTGGTCCCCGTCGGGTGACTCCTCGGCGGACCGACGGCAGGCGGCGAGGTACTCCGCGGGGACACGGGCGAGTTGCTGGGTGACGGCCATGACGGCAGTATCCCGACGCTGTCGACCGAATTTGTCGCCGGCCGCAGTGGGCCCGCCGTTTTTGTTGGGTAAGGCCGTGAGCGACGGCCTGCTGGCCCCGGCGGTACGGCGGCCGACCGGCTGGTGGCGCCTGGTGCGCGAGTACGAGGAGTCGGGTTTCACCGCCATCCTGGAGTTCGAGCAAATGCGGCCTGACGGTTCGTCCTGGCTGAGTCGGGCGCTGCGGGCCTGGGTGTGAGTGGTCGACGGCTTCCGGCCAGGGGGCGGGTCACGGGAGGCGGACTGGGATCTCGGAGCGTACGCCGGCTCCGGCGAGCCAGCCGCGCAGAAGGGTGTCGTCGCTGTGGTCGACTGCACGGGCCACGGCATCGGTCAGGTCAGTCCGTCGGACGTTGTTCATGAGCAGCACCGGACCGTCCAGCCAGTCAAGGGCGGGGGTCGCGACCCCGGCATCGACTGCGGCGCAGTGGACCGTCGCTGTCACGTGGGTGATGAGTAGCTCCCGGCCGTTGTCCTCGGCAGGTCCAGGGCACCCGGACCGGACGGCGTTCTCCGGTTGGTTCGTCAGAGCGGTGGCCAAGGCTTTGCTCCGCCCTTCGGCCAGCATGGTGAGCAGTCGAGTCAGGATGGGGCCTGACGAGTGCTCGGTGCCGTCCAGCGCGTTCCTGAGGGTGGCGGCCAAGGCTCGCCAGTGCCGGTCGGTCACCTCGGCCGGGTAGTCGGTCCACTCCAGCTCGTGCCAGGCGCCGGCCGCCGGGCGGCCGAAGAACAGCTCGGCGGCGAGCCGGGACACCGCCCGG
>NZ_JBHWCL010000032.1:0-14800 GCF_042735125.1 Kitasatospora sp. NPDC059599
GATCGGTTCCGGGCCCTTCGTCATGTGCCGTTCCGGGGGTCCCCGGGTGGCCGCGCGTCGTTCCGGCGGCCGGGGGCGGCTACGCGCCGCCGGTGTGGACGCTGAAGGCCGAGCGCCGGGCCGCCCGGGCCACGGCCGGGTCCGGGTGCACGCTCGACACCGCCGTCAGCACCGAGGCCGCCCGCGGGTGCCCGGACTGCCGGGCCCGGGCGAACAGCCGCACCGGGTCGCCCGCCGAGGCGCCCTCCACGTGGCCCACCAGCAGCTCCGTCTCGCCGTGGTCCAGCACCGCCGCCGCCGTGTCCACCCAGAGCCAGGCCGCGTCGTCCGCGCCCAGCACGTCCGCCGGGGAGACCCCCTCGTCCGCGCGCTCGGCCAGCCACAGCAGCGCGTACGGGCGCAGCACCGGCTCGTCCACCGCGGCCCGGACCGCCTGCTCGGCCGGTCCGCCGGCCACCCGCAGCGCCTCGAAGGCCAGCCCGCGCACCAGCGCGTCGTCGCCCTGCGCCGCGTCCAGCAACTCGGCCACCGCCCGGTCCGCCGGACGGGCCGCGACCCAGGCGCGGTACTCGGCGCGGGCCGGGCCCGGCGAGTAGTCGGCGCAGGCGTTCAGCAGCTCGAAGGCGCTCTGCTCGATGTGCCCGGCCGCGGTCTGCGCGACCGTGCAGATCTCCTCCAGCTTCGCCCGCACCGCCCAGTGGCCGAGCGGCGACAGCTCGGCGGCGTCGTTGCTGCGCGTCAGGGCGCCCACGGCCGCCAGGCCGTCCAGCATCCAGTCCAGGACGGCGGCCACGTCCGACGGCGAGGCCGGGGTGTCGATCTGCGGTTCCCGGCAGGTGCCGCGGACCGCCGACACCGCCGAGGCGGCGTGCGGCACCGGCGACAGGCCGGGGCCGCCCGGGCCGCCACCGACCCGGCGCTCGTCCAGGCCGCGGCGCAGCAGCTCCAGCAGCTCGCTCTCGGCCACCGGGCCGTCCACCAGGTGCAGGAAGGAGAGCAGCTGCGGGGCCTGGTCCACGGCCTGCCCGGCCAGCACGGCGAACACCCCGCGCAGCGCGGCGGGCGGCACCGGGGCGAGCAGCGTCCAGGCGTCGAACAGCGCCGACCAGCCGCGCACCACGGCCTCGTCGTCGTGCTCCCAGGCGTGCAGGCGCCAGCCCGGGGCGGCCCCGGTCTCCCGGGCCTCCACCAGGCCCACCAGGAGCGCCTGGCCCCAGGCCTTGGAGGCGGCGCCGACCGTCATGGCCAGCGCCCGGCCGGCCGCGCGGGCGTCGTCCGGCAGCAGCTCGCCGCGCTTGTCGACCTCCTCCAGCTCGCCGGCCCAGCGGGCGATCCGGACGGCGTCCACCAGCATCCGGCGGGCCAGCGGCGCCAGCTCGGCCGGCGCGGGGAAGCCCTCCGGCACGGGAACCCGGCCGCGCCCGGGCGCCGGAGCGGGCCCTCGTCGCCGGGGTACGCCGTTGCGGGGTACGGCCGCCCCGCTCGGCCTTCCACCGGCTGGCCGGTGGGCCGTACCGGGGAGACGGGTCACCGTCGCACCGGTACCGATCGGAGGCGGGAGCGGGGCATCACGGTCGCGCGGATTCCGAGACGTCACGTCGAGCAGTCTTCCCCTTGTACCGGCCTTCTGTCACATCCGGTTGTCCGTACGACCGGAGGAGCGGCGGCGGCACCTCCGCAAGATCGGGCAACAGAGGCAAACCGCCTGGCCGGAAACGTGTGGCCTGCCCATGCCAGGTGAGCCGCGCCGGTCGCTGGTCCCGTTCGAGTGACTACGGAACGTGAGGGACCGACCGACCGGTCGGGGAAAATGTGTGCCCCTGGCTGGACGTCCGCCGCCGACGGCACCACCGGCGCCGTCGGCGTCCGGCGGGACTGTCCAGCCCGGATCCGGACGGATGGCGGGCGGGCCGGGCCGATCCCGGCGAGCAGGAAGTCGACCGGTCCGACTTCCTGCTCCCGGCCGGGGCGGGCCCGGGCCCGCGGCCCGCGGCGGCCGTCAGAGGAGAGGGGTCAGCCAGCGGCGGAGGAGTTCCGTGTACCGGTCGGGGTCGGAGTTCCAGAGGGTGCCGTGGTCGGCGCCGGGGAAGGGCTGGAGGCCGACCACGTCCGGGCGGGCGGCGGCGAGGCGTTCGGCGCTGCGGAACGGGGACACCCGGTCGGCGGGGCTGTGCAGGACGAGCGTGGGGACGCGCAGGTCGGCGCCCTCCGCGATGCGGGAGAAGTCGGCGAGGTCGACGCCGGTGCGGCCCTCGGCGGCGAGGGCCCCGAGCCCGGCGGCGGCGCCCCGGAAGCCCAGGCGCTCGGCGTCCCGGCGGGCGGTCGCCGACAGGTCGAGCACCGGCGAGTCGAGGATCAGGCCGCTGATGGCGTGCGCCCAGGCCGAACGGGCCGCGGTCTGCAGGACCGTCGTCGCGCCGACGGACCAGCCGTAGAGGATCACCCGGCCCGCGCCGCTGTCGAGCGCCAGCCGTACCGCCGCCTCGACGTCGCGCCACTCGGTCTCGCCGAAGTGGCTGTACCCGTCCGGCGAGGCGGGCGCGCCGGCGTCGCCGCGGTAGGTGACGGCGAGGGCGGGCAGCCCGAGGCGGTCCAGGACGGGCAGCACCGGCAGGGTTTGCTGGCGGTCGGCCTCCGGGCCGTGCACCAGGATCACCCAGGTGCCGCGCTTGCCGTCGAGGTGCCAGACGGGGAGCGGGCCGAGCTCGCCGTCCGCGGTGGTCTCCGTGTAGGCGAGGCCGAGGGCCCGCATCGGGTCGCCGAGGTGGACGCGGGGCGTGAAGCGGACCTCGGTGCCGGGGACGAGGGTGCCCCGGTCCGCGCGGACCAGCCGCCGGGTGACGCCCGCCCCGTCGCTGTGGAGGACCTCCTCGACCACCGCGTGACCGTCGTCGCCCCACTCCACGGCCCACCGGCCGGGCTGCCGGCTCTCGGGGCTGCCGGTGAAGGTGATCCGCCCGGCGCCGAGGCTCCGGACGAGGAGCGGCCCGGACTCCTGAACGGTGGTCACCGGGCGGACCATCCGCTCGGAGGCCCGGCGGCCGACCACCAGCACGGCAGCGCCGGCTCCGACGGCGGCGGCCGCCACGACGGCGGCGGTTCCCCAGCGCATATCGTTCCCCGCTCTGTTGCTCTCGCTGTTGCTCTCGGGCCGGACGGTGCTCGTACACCAGTCCACCGGGGCCCCGCCCGCCCGGCCACCGGGCTGGGCCGTCCGGGTCACTCGGGCACGGGCCGGAGCGGGTCGGGGAGTCAGCGGGGCGGGGAGTCAGCGGGTCAGGGGGTTCGAGAGGGGCGGGGGATTCCAGAGGGGCCGGGGTTTCCGGAGGGGCCGGGAGTCAGAGCGCGTCGGCGTCGAGGAGGCGCCAGAAGCGGGACGTGAGGGTGTCGATCGCGGGGGGCGGCGCGGCGCGGGCGCCGGCGCCCCAGTGGGAGGGGACGTGGTGCTCCTGGTGGAGAGCCTCGACAGCGCCGGCCAGGGTCTCCGCGGGAGCCGGGACGATGCGGGCGAGGGCGCGCAGGTGGGGCTGCCAGCGGCCGGTGACGCACTGGCGGAGCAGGTGGTCGAGGGCCTCCTCGCGGCCGGTGGCCCGGACGAGGTCGGGCAGGCCCAGGCCGAGGACCTCGGCGAGGGACCGGGTCTGCTCCTCGTCGCCGTCCCAGTGACCGGTCAGTTCGGCCTCCCGGTAGGCGTCGAGGGTGGTGCCGGTGCGGTCCGCGACGGCGGCCTGGCCGAGTTCGCGGGCCAGCCGGTGGTCCCGCAGCCGGACCGGGCGGCCGTCCATCAGCTGGGCGGCCCGGCACCACAGGGCGCGGGCGAGGGCGATGAACTCGCCCTCACCGGGACGCAGCTCGCCGCTCTCCCAGGCGAGGACGTGGGCGGGCAGCAGCCGGACGCCGTGCGCGGCCATACCCTCGGCGACCTGCTCGGGGGTCAGGCCGAGACCGGCCCGGTGGGCGCGGGCGGCCGAGGGCGAGAACGGCACCGGGGGCGGGGCGGCGGGGGGCTTTCTGCGACGCATGCCACCGAACGGTAGGGGCGGACCGGGGCACGGCCCCAGCACCCGAACGCACGAAGCGACCGGTCCCGGGGGCCCGCCGCGCTGGGCGATCCCACAGGCTGTCAGCCGGTGTCCCGTGTGACCAACCCCTCCGTGACCTCGGTTGACTCCCGGTTCGGCCGCGTGATGGGATCCTGGGGCCAATCGGAGGCATGGAGAGGAAGCCGGTGCGAGTCCGGCGCGGTCCCGCCACTGTCACCGGGGAGCACGCTCGGAATCATCGCCACGGCGGGCCGTCAGAAGCCGCTGGAAGGCCCCGGGGGTGCGTCCGACCCGGAAGCCAGGAGACTCTCGCCCCCGCTACGTCGATCCAGGGCGCGGACCCTGAGTGAGGACACGCACGCGATGCAGGCTGCCCCGCCCCGCCGCACTCCGAGCTGCCGTCCCGGGCACGGCCTTCCGGCGCAGGGTGTTCACGCGACCGGCCTCCTCGCACGCGCTCTTCCGATACCCGGCCTTCCGACGTGCAGCCGATGACCCGCCGCCCCCTGACCGGTCGTCCGCTCGCCCGCGCCGCCCTGTTCGCGCTGGGCGCCGTCGTGGGCTACGCCGCCGACGCCCGCTACGGCGACCCGCGCCGGGGCCACCCGGTGGCCGTGTTCGGCAGTGCCGCGACCCGGCTGGAGCGGCGCCTGTGGCGCGACGACCGGGCCGCCGGGGCCGGGTACACGGCGCTGTGCGTGGGCGCGGTCGCGGCGGGCGCGCTCGCCCTGGACCGTACGGTGGGCCGGCGCCCGACGGGCCGGGCGGCCCTCGCGGCGGCCGCCACCTGGACGGTGCTCGGCGGCACCTCGCTGACCCGGGAGGCCCGCGCCATCGGCCGCTCGCTGAAGGCCGGCGACCTGCGGGCCGCACGGGAGCGGCTGCCGCACCTGTGCGGGCGGGACCCGAGCGCGCTCGACGAGCAGCAGATCGCCCGCGCGGTGGTCGAGTCGGTGGCCGAGAACACCGCCGACGCCGTGGTGAACGCGCTGACCTGGGGCGCCCTCGCGGGCACGCCCGGGCTGCTGGCCTTCCGGGCGGTGAACACCCTGGACGCCATGGTGGGCCACCGCTCGCCGCGGCACGCCCGGTTCGGCTGGGCCTCGGCCCGGCTGGACGACGTGGCCGGCTGGCCGGGCGCCCGGCTGACCGCGCTGCTGACGGTGGCCGCCGCCCCGCAGCCCCGGACGGCCTGGCAGGTCTGGCGCCGCGACGGCTCCGCGCACCCGAGCCCGAACGCGGGCCAGGCCGAGTCGGCGTTCGCCGGCGCGGTGGGCGTCCGGCTGGGCGGCACACTGCAGTACGGCGAGCGGGTGGAGCACCGGCCGGTGCTGGGCGCGGAGCTGCGCCCGGTGACGGTGGACGACATCGAGCGGGCCTGCGCGCTCTCGCGGCGGGTGGGCGCGCTGGCGCTGGGTACGACGGTCGCGGGGCACGTCCTGCTGCGCGCGCTCCTGGGGAAGAGGGGAAGGGCATGACGAACGCGCTGCTGGTCGCGGGGACGACCTCGGACGCGGGCAAGAGCGTGGTGACGGCCGGCATCTGCCGCTGGCTGGCCCGCCAGGGCGTGCGGGTCGCGCCGTTCAAGGCGCAGAACATGTCGCTGAACTCCTTCGTCACCGCCGACGGTGCCGAGATCGGCCGCGCCCAGGCGATGCAGGCGCAGGCCGCCCGGGTGGAGCCGGAGGCGGCGATGAACCCGGTGCTGCTGAAGCCCGGCGCGGACGGCCGCAGCCAGGTGGTGCTGCTGGGCCGGCCGGTCGCCGAGGTCGGCGCGCTGGACTACCGCGAGCGCAAGCCCGTCCTGCTGGAGCGCGCCCTGGAGTGCCTCGCCGATCTGCGCCGCCGCTACGAGGTGGTGGTCTGCGAAGGCGCCGGTTCGCCTGCCGAGATCAACCTGCGCGACCGCGACATCGCCAACATGGGCCTGGCGACGGCCGCCGGGCTGCCCGTGGTGGTGGTCGGGGACATCGACCGGGGCGGCGTGTTCGCGGCGATGTACGGGACGCTGGCGCTGCTGTCGGCGGAGGACCAGCGGCACGTGGCCGGCTGGTTCGTCAACAAGTTCCGCGGCGACGCGCGGCTGCTGGCACCCGGGCTGGAGATGCTGCACGAGCTGACCGGCCGTCAGGTGCTGGGCACCCTGCCGATGCTGCCCGGCCTGTGGCTGGACGCCGAGGACTCGCTGGACCTGTCGACGGTGGTGGACCGGGTGGACGGGCGCGGCCCGCTCGGCGCGGACGTGCTGCGGGTCGCCGTGGTGCGCTTCCCCCGGCTGTCCAACTTCACCGACCTGGACGCGCTGGCGCAGGAGCCGGGTGTGCTGGTCCGCTGGGCGACCAGGCCGGAGGAACTGGCCGACGCCGATCTGGTGGTGCTGCCCGGCACCCGGGCCACCGTGGCGGACCTCGCCTGGCTGCGCGAGCGCGGCCTGGAGCCGGCGCTGAAGGCGCGGGCGGCGGCCGGACTGCCCGTCCTCGGGGTGTGCGGCGGCTACCAGATGCTGGCGCGCGGGATCGTCGACGAGGTGGAGTCCAAGGCGGGTGCCGTCGACGGGCTCGGCCTGCTGCCGACGCACGTGCGGTTCGGCGTCGAGAAGGTGCTGGCGCGGCCGGTCGGCGAGGCGTACGGGCACCGGGTCGAAGGCTACGAGATCCACCACGGCGTGGTCGCGGTCGAGGGGGGCGTCGCCTTCCTGGACGGCTGCCGGGTGGGCTCGGTCTGGGGCACGACCTGGCACGGCGCGCTGGAGAACGACGGCTTCCGCCGCGAACTCCTGCGCGAGGTCGCCGCGTTGGCGGGCCGGGCGTTCGTCCCGGCGCCGGACACCTCCTTCGCCGCGGCGCGCGAGGCCCGGCTGGACCGGCTGGGCGACCTGATCGAGGAACACGCGGACACCGACGCGCTGTGGAAGCTGATCGAGGGCGGGGTGCCGGCGGCCGGATCGCTGCCGTTCCTGGCGCCCGGGGCACCTGGGAGTGACGCATGAGCCGGGTACGACCGCAGAACCGGGCACGACAGGAGTGGGGTACGGCATGAGTGACGTCCGCTATCCGTTCACCGCGATCGTCGGCATGGCCGACCTGCGGCTCGGGCTGCTGCTGAACGCGGTCTCCCCCGCCGTGGGCGGCGTGCTGGTGCGTGGTGAGAAGGGCACCGCGAAGTCGACCATGGTGCGCGCGCTGGCCGGCCTGCTGCCGTCCATCGCCGCCGTGACCGGCTGCCGCTTCGCCTGCGACCCGTCGGCGCCCGACCCGCAGTGCCCGGACGGGCCGCACGCGGACGCCGGCAGCCACGAACGGCTCGCCCAGCTGGTCGAGTTGCCGGTCGGCGTGGCCGAGGACCGGATCGTCGGCTCGCTCGACCTGGAGCGCGCGCTGGCCGAGGGCGTCAAGGCGTACGAGCCCGGGCTGCTCGCCAAGGCGCACCGCGGCGTGCTCTACATCGACGAGGTGAACCTCCTCCAGGACCACGTGGTGGACCTGCTGCTGGACGCCGCCGCGATGGGCCGTTCGTACGTCGAGCGCGAGGGCGTGTCGGTGCGGCACGCGGCCCGGTTCCTGCTGGTCGGCACGATGAACCCGGAGGAGGGCGAGCTGCGGCCGCAGCTGCTCGACCGGTTCGGCCTGACCGTCGAGATCGCCGCCACCCGCGACCCGGCCGAGCGCGCCGACGTGGTCCGGCGCCGCCTCGCCTACGACGCGGACCCGGCCGGGTTCGCCGCGCGGTTCGCCGAGGAGGAGACGGCACTCGCCGAACGCATCACCGCCGCACGGGAGCTGCTGCCCGAGGTCGCACTGACCGATGTGGCGCTGCGTCAGATCACCGCCGTGTGCGCCGCGTTCGAGGTGGACGGCCTGCGCGCGGACATCGTGATGGCCCGCACGGCCGTCGCGCTCGCCGCCTGGGACGGTCGCACCGAGGTGCTGGAGGAGGACGTCCGCCAGGCCGCCCGGCTCGCGCTGCCGCACCGGCGCCGTCGCAACCCCTTCGACGCGCCGGGACTGGACGAGGAACAGCTGGACCGGACCCTGGAGGAACACTCCCAGGCGGACGACCCGGAGCCCGAGGACGACGGCCCGGGCCCGGACGGCGGACCGGACGACGGCCCGGGCCCCGAGGGCGGCCCGGACGGCGGCGGACCGGACGGCGGCGGGGCTCCCGAGCCGTCCGACGGCGGCGCCCCCGAGGCGTCGGACGCGCCGGAAGCGTCCTCGACGGACGGGGACGACCGGCCACAGCAGCCCGTCCCGGCCCAACACCCCTCCCCCGCGCGGGAGTCGACGCCCGTCGCGGCCGGCGACCCGTACCGGACCAAGCTGTTCACCGTCCGCGGCACCGGTCACGGCGCCCAGGGCCGCCGATCCCCCGCCGAGACCACCGGCGGGCACACCGTCCGGGCCCGCCGCCCGCAGGGCGCGCTCGGCCGGCTGCACCTGACCGCGACCCTGCAGGCCGCCGCGCCGCACCAGGTGGCGCGCGGGCGCAGCGGCCGGGCACTGGTGCTGAAGAAGGACGACTTCCGCGAACAGGTCCGCCAGGGACGGGAGTCCAACCTGGTGCTGTTCGTGGTCGACGCCTCGGGGTCGATGGCCGCCCGGCAGCGGATGACCGCCGTCAAGGGCGCCGTGCTGTCCCTGCTGATGGACGCCTACCAGCGCCGCGACAAGATCGGCATGATCACCTTCCGCGGCGCCGGCGCCGAGCTGGCACTGCCCCCCACCTCCTCCGTGGAGGTCGGCGCGGCCCGGCTGGAGACCCTGCCCACCGGCGGCCGGACCCCGCTGGCCGAAGGGCTGCTGCGCGCCCACGAGGTACTGCGGGTCGAACGGCTGCGCGACCCGAACCGCCGCCCGCTGCTGGTCGTGGTGACCGACGGCCGGGCCACCGGCGGGCGCGACGCGCTCGCCCGCTCGCACCGCGCGGCCGCCCTGTTCGCGGCGCAGGGCACGGCGAGCGTGGTGCTGGACTGCGAGTCCGGCCCGGTCCGGCTCGGCCTGGCCCGCACCCTGGCCGGGCAGCTCGGCGGCACCGCCGTCAGCCTGGACGAACTGCGCGCCGAGGGCGTGGCCTCGCTCGTCCGCGAGAACCGCGGGGACAACCGCCCCGCGACCGTCCGCGCCACCCGCGCGACCACCCTGCGAAAGGCGGCCTGACCCATGCCCAAGGGCGTCCCCGAGAGCGTTCCCGACGACGGCCTGACCACCCGCCAGCGCCGCACGCTGCCGATCACCGCCGTGCACACCGGCCCCGGCAAGGGCAAGTCCACCGCCGCGTTCGGCATGGCCCTGCGGGCCTGGAACCAGGGCTGGCCGGTCGGGGTGTTCCAGTTCGTGAAGTCCGCCAAGTGGAAGGTCGGCGAGGAGAACGCGCTGCGCGTGCTCGGCGCCTCCGGCGAGGGCGGCACCGTCGACTGGCACAAGATGGGATCCGGCTGGTCCTGGATCCAGCGCTCCGCCGAGCAGGAGATGTCCAGCGAGGAAGCCGCCAAGGAGGGCTGGGAGCAGGTCAAGCGCGACCTCGCCGCCGAGACCTACCGCTTCTACGTGCTCGACGAGTTCACCTACCCGATGCACTGGGGGTGGGTCGACCCGGACGAGGTGGTGGCCGTGCTCGCGGACCGCCCGGGCAGCCAGCACGTCGTCATCACCGGCCGGTACGCGCCCGAGGCACTGACCGGCTTCGCCGACCTGGTCACCGAGATGACCAAGGTGAAGCACCCCATGGACGCCGGCCGCAAGGGCCAGCGCGGCATCGAGTGGTAGACCGTTGAGCACCGTCCCCCGCCTCGTCGTCGCCGCGCCCTCCTCCGGCGCCGGCAAGACCACCGTCGCCACCGGCCTGATCGCGGCGCTCACCGCACGCGGACTGGAGGTGTCCCCGCACAAGGTCGGCCCGGACTACATCGACCCGGGCTACCACGCGCTCGCCGCCGGGCGCCCCGGCCGCAACCTGGACGCCTTCATGTGCGGCCCCGAACGGATCGCGCCGCTGTTCCTGCACGGTGCCGCCGGGGCCGACGTCGCGGTGGTCGAGGGCGTCATGGGCCTGTTCGACGGGGCCTCCGGGCGCGGGGAGCTGGCGTCCACCGCGCACGTCGCCAAGCTGCTGCGGGCGCCCGTGGTGCTGGTCGTCGACGGCTCCTCGCAGTCCCGCTCGGTGGCCGCGCTGGTGCACGGCTTCGCCTCCTGGGACCCACAGGTGCGGCTGGCCGGGGTGATCCTCAACCGGGTCGCCTCCGACCGCCACGAGCACCTGCTGCGCGAGGCCCTGGAGGAGGGCTCCGGAGTGCCGGTGCTGGGCGCGCTGCGCCGCTCGGCGGCGGTCGCGACGCCGTCCCGCCACCTCGGACTGATCCCGGCGGTGGAGCGCTCGGCGGCGGCGCTGAAGGCGGTCGCCGACATGGGCGAGCTGGTCGGCTCCTCCGTCGATCTGGACGCGCTGCTCGAACTCGCCCGCACGGCACCCCCGTTGGAGGCGGAACCGTGGGACCCGACGGCCGAGGTCGGCCCGGTCGCCGGGCGCCCGCGGATCGCGGTGGCGGGCGGCGCGGCATTCTCCTTCTCGTACGCCGAGAACGCCGAACTGCTCGGCGCGGCAGGGGCGGAGGTCGTCCCGTTCGACCCGCTGCACGCCACCGCGCTGCCGGAGCGGACCGCCGGACTGGTCATCGGCGGCGGCTTCCCGGAGCTGTACGTACGGGAGTTGAGCGGCAACACCGAGCTGCGCTCGGCAATCGCCTCGTTCGCCGCCTCGGGCGGGCCGATCGCCGCCGAATGCGCCGGACTGCTCTACCTCGGACGGGAGTTGGACGGCCTGCCGATGTGCGGAGTCCTCGACACCGACGCCCGGATGACCGAACGCCTCACCCTCGGCTACCGGGAGGCCGTCGCCCTGCACGACTCGCCGCTCGCGGTGGCCGGCACCCGGGTGCGCGGACACGAGTTCCACCGGACGCTCTGCGAACCGGGCGCGGGCGAACACCCCGCGTGGGGCTGGCGCCTGCCCACCGGGCCGCGCACGGAGGGCTTCGCCGGCGGCAACGTGCACGCCTCCTACCTGCACCTGCACTGGGCGGGGGCACCGGCACTGGCGGAGTCCTTCGCCGCCGCGGCGGCGGCCCACCAGAGCACTCCGTAAGATGCGCGCATGCATGTGATCGTCCTCAACGGCGGCTCCAGCTCCGGCAAGTCGGGCATCGCCTGCCACCTCCAGGAGCTGCTGCCGCAGCCGTGGCTGCACCTCGGTGCGGACACCATGGTCGACGCGCTGCCGCCCTCGCTGCGCGGCGGCGGCGAGGGAATCGGCGGCCTGGACGACGGGAACGGCACGGTCGACGTCGGACCGGTCTTCGCCGAACTCGACGCCGCCTGGACGGTCGGCGTCGCCGCGATGGCCCGGGCCGGCGCCCGGATCGTGGTGGACGAGGTGTTCCTCGGCACCACGGCCTCCCAGGCCCGCTGGCGGGCCGCACTGGACGGCCTGGACGTGCTCTGGGTCGGCGTGCGCTGCGACCCGGCGGTGGCCGCGGCCCGGGAGGCCGCGCGCGGCGACCGGGTGGCCGGGATGGCCGCCGCACAGGCCGAGGCGGTGCACGAGGGAGTCGTCTACGACCTGGTCGTGGACAGCACACGGGCCTCGGCGGCGGACTGCGCCGCGCTGATCGTCGAGCGGGTCCGGGCGCTCGGCTGAGCGCTCCTCGTCGGCGCGGCACCGCGGCACTGCGGCACGGCACCCGCGGCACTGCGGCACGGCCGCGCGGCACGGCGTGGCGGAACTCACCTCGGCCACAGGGCCCTTGCCGTCCGGGGCGCGGGTCGAACCGCTCGGTGGGGACGCCGGCCCGTGCGGCGGCCCGTGCGGCGGCCCGGTGCGCGACGGGCACGACCCGCCGGTCGCGCACCGCTGAGCGGCGGGGCGGGCACGGCCGAGCGGCCCGTCAGCTTCCGTCCCCGAAGGTCCCGCCGCCGAACGTCCCGCCCCCGTCGCAGGTGCCACCGCCACGGGTGCCACCGCCGGCGCCGCGCCGGGCGCCGGCGCGGTGGCAGGGGACGCAGCGCAGGGGGGTGTAGATCGTCACCGGGCCCATGAAGACGTCCTCCCGGCCGTCGGCCGGGGAGCCGGAGGCGGCGGGCGCGCCGCAGTCCAGGCAGGGGCGGTGCGGGCGGGCGGCGGTGGAGCAGTCCCGGCAGATCAGGTGGGTGGGGTCCTCGGCGTGGACGACGACGGGCTGGGGGCCGCCGTGCAGCAGGTGGTCGCACCAGGTGCAGGACTCGTCCTGCTGCGACGCCAGCATCCGGGCCCGGGTCTCGCGCTGCCAGCGGGCCGCCTGCTGCAACGGGACGGTCACCGGCGGGCCCCACCCGGCGGCGGCGAGCCACTGGGCGCCCTCCGCGCCGGCCGCCCGCAGCTGGTCGTCGACGGCGATGTCCCTGGGCGTCCTGTCCTTCATCGGGCCTCTCCTCCGGTGCGGCTCCACGGGTCCGCTGGTGCGGTTCCGCCGGGGTCAACGCGGGCCGGCGGCCACTGGACACGCCCTGCCCGCGGCCGGGGCCGGGGGCAGGGCGGCCGACCGGGCCCCGGCCCGGCCGGCGGGACGCTCAGCCGAGGAGCGTCTCGGTGTCGCCGTGCGCGATGAGGAGCTTGCGCAGCAGGCCGTCGAGCCGGGCGCGCTCGTCGTCGTCGAGCGCGGCGAGGATGCGCTCCTCGTTGCGGACGTGGCCTTCCAGGGCGCCGTCGATCAGGTCCTTGCCGGCCGGGGTGAGGCGGACGAGGACGGCGCGGCGGTCGTCCGGGCAGGGATTGCGCTCGACCAGGCCCTTGGCCACCAGCCGGTCGACCCGGTTGGTGATGGCGCCGGAGGTGACCATCGCGGACTTGAGGAGGGCGCGGGCGTTGAGCTCGTAGGGCTCCCCGGAGCGGCGCAGGGTGGCCAGGACGTCGAACTCGGAGGAGTCGAGGCCGCAGGCGGTGAAGTACTCGCGCAGGGCGGTGTCGACCCGGACGTTGAGCCGCCGCAGCCGGCCGATCAGGGCCATGGGCTCCGGATTCAGGTCGGGACGGGCCCTGGCCCACTGCTCGACGATGTCGTCGACGGTGTCGCGCTGCTGCATGGTCTGCCGCCTTCCTGGTTCCGCCTGCCGGGACCCTCGGGAAATATCTTAACCTTCAGATACTTGACGTTCACCTACTTCGGCGCGTAGAACTTATCTCAACGTTCAGATAATCAACGTTGAGGGGATGGTCGCCATGGACCGCAAGCGCGCAGGGATCGCCGCCACCGCCGCACTCGCCCCGGCCGCCTGGGGCACGACCTACCTGGTCACCACCCAGTTGCTGCCCGAAGGCCGCCCGCTGCTGCTCGCCGCACTGCGGGCACTGCCGGCCGGGATTCTGCTGCTGCTGATCGGCCGGAAGCTGCCCAGGGGCCGCTGGTGGGGACGTGCCGCGGTGCTCGGGATGCTCAACATCGGGCTGTTCTTCCCGCTCATGTTCGTCGGCGCCTACCGGCTGCCCGGCGGCGTCGCCGCCACCATCGGGGCCATCCAGCCGCTGCTCGTCGCCGGATTCTCCATCGGCGTGCTCGGCGTCCGGCCCGGACGGCGAGCGCTGCTCGCCGGACTGGCCGGGGTCGGCGGCGTGGCACTCCTGGTACTCAAGAGCGGGGCGAGTCTGGACGGCGTCGGGATCGCCGCGATGGTCGGCGGGATCTCGCTGATGGCCATGGGCACCGTCCTCACCCGCCGCTGGGGCCGCCCCGAGGGCGCCACCCTGCTCGACCTCACCGCCTGGCAGCTGCTCGCCGGCTCGGTCTTCCTGGTCCCGCTCGCGGCCCTGGTCGAGGGCGCCCCGCCGGCCCTCACCGCCACCAACCTGGCCGGCTTCGCCTACCTCGGCCTGTTCGGCACCGCCCTCGGCTACGTCCTCTGGTTCCGGGGCATCGCCCACCTCGGCGCCGGCCCGGCCTCGTTCCTCGGCCTGATCAACCCGGTCGTCGCCACGATCGGCGGCCTCGTCGTCCTCGGCCAGACCCTCACCCCCTGGCAGGTCCTCGGCCTCCTCGTCGCCCTCGGCGCCCTGGTCGCCGGCCAGGCCCCCGCCCGCCCCACCCCGGCAGCCCCGGCCCCGGCCGGAGTCCCGGCCCCGGCCCCCACGGCGGCTGCCGCACCGGCTCCCGTACCAGCCCCGGCCGGCACCCGCTGACCGGTTCCGCCGCACCCCTCACGCTGCCCCGCCGAGCACCGCTCGGCGGGGCAGCGGCGTACCTGCCGCACCGCCGGCCGGGGAGTCAGCCGGTGGCGCGGATGTAGATGTCGGCGGCGCCGGAGAGGCCGCCGGGGATGGCGGCCACGTAGATGCGGCGGGCGCTGGGGGCGTGGGTGACCGTCGGGGTCGGGGTGGCCGTCGGGGTGGGCGTGGGCGTCGCCGTGGGGGCGATGACGGCGGGCGGTGCCCCGGGCGTGGGGACGGACTCCGGTTCGGCCCCGGAGCCGGCCCCGGAGCCGGCCTCGGCTGCCGCCTCGGCGTCGGCGTCGGCGTCCTCGTCGGGATCGGGGGCGGCCTCGGGGGCCGGGGAGAGCGTGGGCGCGTCCCCGCCGGGAGGGGCCGGGACGGCCGACGGCGGGGAGCAGGGCGAGGACGCGGCCGGGGCGGTGGAGGGATCGGCGGACGGGGAGCCGCTCGGCGCGGCCGGGGCCGGTGGGCCCTCGGGGAGTTCCGGGGCCTCGGCCGGCGCGGGGCGCCCCCGGCCGGGCCGC
>NZ_JBHWCL010000032.1:14810-65836 GCF_042735125.1 Kitasatospora sp. NPDC059599
GCTCGCCGCACCACTGCTCGCCGGGTGCGGCAGCAAGGGAGCCGCCGCGCCCGCGCAGTTCCGGGGCCTCGGCCGGCTCGTCGCCGCCGAGGGCGGCGACGAGGTCGGGCGGGAGGGGGGCGGCTGGGCCGGGCGTCGGGAGGTCGTAGGCGCTGAGGAAGTCCCCGATGCCGGGGGCCTTGCCGCCGCCGAGGCGGTAGTGCAGGTAGGCGACGGGGGCGCCGTCGGAGGTGTGGGTGTAGACGGCGCCGACCGGGACGTAGTACCGGCCGACGCCGGGGTGCTGGTCGGCGTGGAGGCCGGCCAGGCGTTCGGCGCGGTCGCGGTCGGTCTCGTGGCCGGTGCGGCCGACGGTGAGCGCGTTGACGCCGCGCACCACGAGGGCGGCGGCGACGGACACGCACAGGACCAGCCCGACGGCGACGGTGCGCCGCAGGACCGGACGGCCGTGCAGGGCGGGCCAGGAGTCCGTCACCATGCGCTCGGGCGGGATGCCGTCCACGGTTGCTCGCTCCCCATCGATCAGGACGTTCGATCCGGACATTCGATCAGGACGTCACACTGTGCTCGACGTGGGACCGTATCCGAGAGTTCCTCAGCCCAGGTAGGCGGGGGCCACGGCGGCCTTGGTGACCGTCCGGGGGCTGCCCGAACCGTCCGCCGGGATGGTCCACAGGTCGGCGCCGTAGTCGCCGGGCAGGGCGTAGACCAGGGTGCCGTCGCCGGACCAGAGCGCCTGGTCGTCGATCTCGCGCTGCTCGGCGGTGGCGGTCTCGGTCATGGTGGCGAGGTCGAGCACGTACAGCCGCCACGGTGCGTCGGCGGGGAGGCCGGGGACGCGCTTCTTGTAGGCGATCCGGGTGCCGTCCGGGGAGAGCGAGGGGCACTCGACGTTGTCGTGCAGGGCGGTGAGGGTGCGGGCGGTGAGGTCGCCGCGGACGAGGTGGGTCTGTCCGGCGCTGGCGACGGTGGCGTAGAAGGTGTTGTCGTCGGCGAAGGTGACGCCCCAGATGTTGATGTCGTGGGCCTGGTACGGGTGGCCGTCCAGGATCACCGCGAAGTCCTCCAGGTTCTCCCGGAGGTTCCAGTCCCGGACGTCCACGATCGAGGTGCGGGTGGAGAAGTCGCTGCCCGCGTACGAGTCGCCGCTGACGAAGACCGTCCAGGCGGCGAGGTGCCCGGACGGCGAGACCCGGGAGCGGGTGGGGATGCCGGCGGCCGGGAAGGAGCGCCGTTCGCGCAAGTGGTCGTCGAGGATGACGGCCCGGTAGGTGTCATCCAGCGCACCGTGCTGGGCCTGGAGGCAGATGCCGGTGCCGGCGGCGGCGTGGAAGCGCAGGCACTGGACGCCGGAGGCGGTGCGGGGGCCGTCGGGCCGGTCGGCGGGGACGGCGGTGATCTCGTCCCGGTGCGGGCCCCAGGCCATGTTGCGGAACAGCAGCTGCCGTCCGCTGTCCGGCGTCCGGAGGGACACGGTGCCGGATGCGACGGGGGGCCCGCCGGGCTGGACCTGGTCCCGGCGGGCGGTGCGGTCGGCGGCGTACAGGACGGCACCGGTACCGACCGTGCCGAGCAGCACGACGGCGACCAGCAGGATGATCACCCTGGTCCGGTTCTGCAGGTTCACGGGCTCTCCTCGGCGGCCGCGGGTGCGGCACCGCCCTCGGGGTCGGGTACGGCAAGGGGTGCGGCGCCGGGCACGGCCAGGGGTTCGGACGGGCGCAGCACCGCCGCCGCCCCGAGCACGCACAGCGCCAGCGCCCCGGCCGACCAGCCAAGCGCCGACGGGCCGCCGACCGCGCCCCACAGTGCGCCGAACAGCAGCGAGCAGGCGAACCGGGCCGACGCCTGCCCGGTCCCGACCAGGGCGAGCCCGGCGCCGCGCTGCTCGGCCGGTACGGCGTCGGCGGCCGCGGCGGCGAGCACGCCGTCGGTGGCCGCGTAGAACGCGCCGTGCAGCACCAGCACGCAGACCACCGCCGGCAGCCCGCGCAGCGGCGAGAGCAGCACCCCGTACCCGAGCAGCAGCACGCCGTGCCCGGCGAGGAACAGCCGGTGGCGGCCGATCCGGTCGGCGAGCGCGCCGAGCGGGACGGCGAGCAGCAGGAAGGCGGCGGCCGTGCCGAGGGGCAGCAGCGGGAAGAGGTTCACGGACAGGCCCAGCCGGCGCTGGACGAGCAGGTACAGGAAGGAGTCGCTGACGGTGGTCAGCCCGAGCAGGACGGCGCAGAGGGTGAGCCGCCGGAGTCCGGGCAGGCGCAGCAGGGTGAGGCTGTCGCGCAGCGTGGGGGCGGGAGCGGACGGGTCGTCGGGCCGCTGCCGGTTCGGCACGAACAGCAGCAGGATCAGTACGCCCAAGGCGGCGACGCACGCGCTGACCGTGAACACCGCGTCGTAGCCGTGGTGTTCGCCGCCGTCGGCAAGCATCGGACCGCCCGCCAGGCGCAGCACCAGGAAGGCGGTGAGCGGGCCGAGCAGGGCGCCGGCCGTGTCCATCGCCCGGTGCACGCCGAACGCCCGTCCGCGGTGGGCGGGTTCGGTGGCGAGCGAGATCATCGCGTCCCGGGGGGCGGTGCGCAGGCCCTTGCCGGTGCGGTCGACGGCGATCACCGCGCCGATCAGCGGCACGGTGTGGACGAGCAGCAGCAGCGGCCGGCAGAGCGCGGAGAGCCCGTACCCGACGGCCGCGACGGTCTTGTGCCGGGCGGCGCCGTCGCGGCCGCGCCGGTCGGCGAGGTGGCCTCCGGCCAGGCGCACGAGGGCGCTGAAGCCGTTCTGGATGCCGTCGAGCAGGCCGAATCCGAGCGGGGAGAGGCCGAGCCCGGTGAGCAGGTAGAGGGGGAGGACGGCGGTGACCATCTCGGAGGAGACGTCGGTGACCAGGCTGACGGCGCCGAGGGCGAGCACCGTCCCGGGTACGACGCCCCGCCGCACCGGTCCGGTGACCGGTGCGGCGGGTGGCTTCGATGTGCGGGAGTCCGCGACGTACACGGGCGTCAGTTCCAGATGCCGGTGATGTCGGTGGCGCCGGCCGAGTTGCCCGCGTGGGCGGTCAGGCCGGCCAGGTCCTCCAGGGTGTGCAGCACGTCGTAGTGGTTGTAGCTGGTGGCGGTGCTGCTGCCCGGGGCGACGTGGGCGCCGTAGACCAGGGTCGGGATCCGGTTGCCGGACAGGCTGTCGTCCTCGTCGAAGGTGACGACGAGGAGGCTGTTGTGGCTCTTGGCCCACTGCGCGTAGCCGTCGAGGTTGCTCTGCAGCCAGGAGTCGCCGGTGCCGACGGAGCAGTCGTGCATGTCGTCGCAGAGGTCCGGGGTGACGAAGGAGACCTTGGGCAGGGTGCTGAAGTCGGTCGGGAACGCGTCCATGGTGTTCGCGCTGTCGGTGGGCACGTTGCCGAAGCCGAACCACGGGTTGTGCTTCTGCGCGTAGTTGTCGACGCGGCAGTCGGTGGCGCCCTGGGCGGGCAGGCCCTCGTTGTAGCTGGCCCAGCTCTGGCCGGCGGCGAGCAGTTCGGAGGCCAGGTTGGGCGCCTGCAGCGCGCCGACGTCCACGCAGCTGTCGTCGACGATGCCCTGGGTGCTGCCGGAGAACAGCGCGTAGTAGTTGGGCTGGCTGGGGTGGGTGAGCGCGTGGGACTGGGTCAGGTGCGCGCCGCCGGCCACCAGGGTGCCGTTGATGTACGGGGCGTCGGGGCTGCCGATGACCTGGGAGTAGGCGTGGTTCTCCAGCACGACGACGACCACGTGGTCCGGCGCGGGCAGGCCGCCGGCGGTGTCGGCGGCCGCGTTGCCGCCGGCGGCCCAGAGGCCGAGCGAGCCGGCGACCAGGCCGAGGCCGGTGGCGAGGGCGGTCAGCGGGCGGAGCCTGCGGCGGCGGGCGGGCGCGGGGGTGCGGGTGGCCGGGGCGGGCGTGGAGGCGGGGGTGGGGGCGCCGGGGGTGCGCGGTCGCATGAAGGCCATGGGGTCCTCCGGAGGTCGGGGCTGCCGGGGCGGGAGCGCCGAAAACAGTAGGAGCGCGGCGGTGTCGTGTACGGCACAAGACAAGTGAAGAACAGACGAACAGCTGCCGCGAGCGGGCCATCCGGTTCGTGGACGTGCGGCGTCCCGCTCCCCGGACGCCGCGGTTCCACCGACCCGGCGCCCCGCCCGCACGGCCCGGGCCCGCGCTCGGCCCCCGGCGTCGGACGTCACACCCACCGCGATTGACCCCCTCCGGCCGCCCGTGGTGGGATCGCGGAGGCCCGCTGCAGCAGGGCCGGGAACGGCGAGGAGCGCGGTACGTGATCGGACTGGTGGCCGTCGACGGGCCGGGCCGTCCGCTCGCCGAGGAACTGCACGCGCGCTGGCCGGAGAGCAGCCACGTCCACCGGGCCTCGCGCGGCAACTGCTCGCAGCCCACCGACGTCCTGCACTTCGCCCTCCACCGGTACCGGTCCGTGGTCGCCGTCGCCCCGCTTCCGGCCGTCGTCTCCCTGCTGACCGGCGGCCTCGTCACGCTGCCGCGCGGCACGGCCCTGCTCTGCCTGGACCCGCAGCGGCGCTGGGTGATCCCGATGGCCGGCGGGGACGCCGCGGAGGCACTGTCGGTCGAGGTCGCGGCCGCGCTCGGCGTCACCCCGGTCCCCACCGGCCACGCGCCGGTGCCCGGGCACCCGCCGGGCCCCGGACACCTGCGGCGGGCGGCGGAGTCCGGCACCCCCGAGGACGCCCCGGTGCTGCGGATCACCGACCGGGAGGACCCGGGCCACGGCGACGTGCTGGTGCTCCCGCGCACCCTCGTCGTCGGGATCGGCGCCGCCGGCGGTGCCGGACCGGCCGAGGCGGTGCGACTGCTGGAGGAGACGCTGGAGGAGGCCGGGCTGCCCCGCTCCGCGGTGGCCCGGCTGGCCACCGTGGCCGGCAAGGCGGACCACCCGGCGGTGCGCTGGGCCGCGTTCTGCCTCGGTGGGGTGCCGGTGGACGAGCACCCGGCGCAGGCCCTGGCGGGCGTACCGGTGCCGAACCCGTCCGCGCTGGTCGGGGCGGCCGTCGGCACGGCGAGCGTCGCCGAGGCCGCGGCGCTGACGAGCGCGCCGGACGGTCGGCTCGTGGTCGCCAAGCGCAAGTCGGCGACGGTGACGGTGGCGGTCGCCCGGGCGGCGCTGCGTGGACGGATCACGCTGATCGGCCTCGGCGCCGCCGAGGCCGGCCGGCCGGCGCCGCGCCTACCGGTCGAACTGCGGGATGCCTCCGCCGTGGTGGGCACGCCCGAGGCCCTCGACGCGCTCGACGTCCTCGCCACGGCCGAGACGCTCGACGCCGCCGAGGCGCTCGCAGCGGCCGAGCCGGCCGAGACGGCGGCCGGGCCGCTCCGGCCGACCACGCGGCGGATCGCGGTCGACGTCGCCGCCGGGACGACGACGGACGGCGCCGGAGCACCGCTGGACCCGGTCGGAGCCGCCGCGCACCTCGCCGCCCACGGACACGCCGTCGCCCTGGTCGCCCTCGGCGACGGCGCCGCTCTCGCCGTGCCGCCCGGCCCGTACGAGGTCCACCACGTGTCCGCACCGCCCGCCGCCCATCACCAGGGAGACCCCGCGTGACCACCCCCGAACCCGACCTGCGCCACCACGGCGACGCCGAGGTCCGCGCCGACGGGCTCGGCCTGGTCGACCTCGCCGTCAACGTCCGCACCGGCACTCCGCCGGCCTGGCTGCGGGAGCGCCTCGCGGCCACCCTGGGCGACCTCGCCGCCTACCCCGATCAGGGTGCCGCCCGCGCCGCGGTGGCCGCCCGGCACGCCCGGCCGGTCGAGGAGGTCCTGCTCACCTCGGGTGCGGCAGAGGCCTTCGTCCTGCTCGCCCGCACTCTGACGCCACGTCACATCGTCGTGGTGCACCCGCAGTTCACCGAGCCGGAGGCGGCCCTTCGGGACGCCGGGCACCGGGTGCACCGGGTGCTGCTCGCCCCCGAGGACGGGTTCCGGCTGGGCGCCGTCCCCGAGGAGGCGGACCTGGTCGTCCTCGGCAACCCGACCAACCCCACGTCCGTGCTGCACCCCGCCGAGGCCGTGGCCGCGCTCGCCCGGCCGGGTCGCACCCTGGTGGTGGACGAGGCCTTCATGGACACCGTGCCGGGCGAGCGGGAGTCGCTCGCCTCCGCCCGGGACCTGCCCGGCCGGGTCGTCGTCCTGCGCAGCCTCACCAAGACCTGGGGGCTGGCCGGGCTGCGCATCGGCTACGTGCTCGGCCCCGCACCACTGATCGCCGAACTCTCCGCCGCCCAGCCGCTCTGGCCGGTCTCCACCCCGGCGCTGGCCGCCGCCGAGGCCTGCAGCGGGCCGGCGGCACTCGCCGAGGCGGACCGGGCGGCCGCCGAGATCGCCGCCCGGCGCGCGCACCTGGTCGCGGGCCTGGCGTCCTTCCCGTCGGTGCGGCTGTACGGCGAACCGGCCGCGTCCTTCGTCCTGGTGCGGCTGCCCGGAGCGGCGGTCGTCCGGGAGCGGCTGCGCGAGCACGGCTTCGCCGTCCGGCGCGGGGACACCTTCCCGGGACTGGGTGCGGAGTGGCTGCGGATCGCCGTGCGGGACGAGGAGACCACCGACCGCTTCCTCAAGGCCCTGGAGGCCGTGCTCACCGCACCCTGAGCTCGTCGCCCGTCCGGATCCTCCCGGCCGCCAGCACCTGCGCGTACACGCCCGCACAGGGCAGCGCCGGCATGCCCTCCAGCGGGACCACCCGGTTCCGCTCGGCCGGGATGCGCAGGGCGTCCGGGCGGCGGGGCAACGGGCCGTGCCGCAGGGTGGGGACGGCGCAGCGCGGGGTGGGCGCCACGACCCGCAGGCGCAGCGTGGGGCCGATGGCCAACTCGCGGCCCACCCAGGCGTTCTCGACGAAGCCCTCGCCCTCGGTGCGGATCACCAGGTTCGGCCGGTAGCGCTCGGCCTCGGAGCCGGTGGCGCGCAGCGTCGCGGTGGTGATCAGGTGCAGCGGGGCGTAGTCGAAGAAGCCGCCGTCGGGCGCGGCCCGGCCCAATTCGCTGACGGTGAAGTCGACTTCGGCCGCGATGCCGTGCGCCAGTACCTCCTCCGGCACGGCCCGCTCGACCGTCGCACCGGGCGGGCGCTCGGCGACCAGTACGAGCGTGCGGCCGAGCGCCTCGGACAGCTCCGCCTCGCCCACGTCCCGCCCGTCCGGGCCGGTGATCTCCACGCCGCCGTCCGCCGTGGCCGCCGCCGCGTACCCGAGCAGGCCCGCCCAGAGCCGGGGGTGCTTGGCACTGGCCACCCGCCCGGTCGACAGGTCGAGCAGTGCCCGCGACCGGTCACCGGCCAGTCCCCGACCGGTGACCGCGACCTCGGCCAGTTCCTCCCCCAGCAGGGACTTCACCGGGTAGCGCCGCAGCCGCTCGACCGTACCCGCGCCGGCCCCGTCGTCGGGGGATCCGCCGCCGCCGGCTCCGGGGGCGCTCACCGCTCCTCCTCCGCCCAGTCCCGGAGCGCCTCGAAGTGCAGTTCCCGCAGGCCGAACCGGGGATCGACCCAGAGCGCCACGGCCGGGCCCGGGTGGTTCGCCTCGATCCACTCGATGTCCTGCGGGCCGAGCTCGTCGTCCACCCAGACGAACGGGCGCCCGGCCGCCCAGGCGACCAGGTCCCGGGTCTTCCAGTGCAGCCCCTCGGGGTCGGTGCCGAACACCTCCGTCCAACGGATGTACGGGAGTTCGGGCAGCCCGATGTTCGGACCTATCAAGGCGTTCGCCTCGTCCATCCAGGTGGTCGCCCACACCAGCTCGTACGGCAGCGCCAGCAACCCCGGCCCGTGCGCCGGGTTCAGCCACACCCGCAGCGGCTCCACCTGCTCGCCCGGCTGCGGCGCCTGGCGGGCCACCCACGACTCGGGGAGCAGCCGGTGGGTCCGGTAGCCCTCCGGGCAGCGCGCCCCGGGCGCGGCGTAGGGGTTGAGCGGTCCGTCCACGTCGAGGAGGAGCAGCGGCTGACCGGTCACGCGGCGGCCGCCCATTCCCGCAGGGTCGCGAAGTCGTCCGCCAGCAGGCCTGTTCGGGGATTGACGTGCAGGGTGAGCGCCGGTCCGGGGTGGTTCGCCTCGATCCACTCGGCGTCCTGCGGGCCGAGCTCGTCGTCCACCCAGACGAAGGGCCGACCGGCCGCCCAGGCGACCACGTCGCGGGTCTTCCAGTGCAGCCCGTCCGGGTCGTCGCCGAACATCTCCGTCCAACGGATGTACGGGAGTTCGGGCAGCCCGATGTTCGGACCGATGTGGGTGTTCGCCTCGCTCATCCACCCGGTGGCCCACACCAGCTCGTACGGCAGGGCCAGCAACTCCGGCCCGTGCGCCGGGTTCAGCCACACCCGCAGCGGTTTGACCCGGCCCGCCGGGCGCTTCGCGTGCTTGGCGCGCGTCGCCAGCCTGGCCTGGGCCGCCGCCAGCCGTTCCTGCTTCGCGACCCACCAGGTGGGCAGCAGCCGGTAGGTGCCGTAGCCGTCCGGCCGCCGCTTCGGCGCTGCGTAGGGATTGAGCGGTCCGTCCACGTCGAGGAGGAGCAGGGGCTGCTGGGTCATGCCGTGAATTCTCGTTCCGGCAGGGGCGGTTGACCAGCGAATTGCGGACCACGATCGGACTCCGCAACCGACACCCGACCGCACCTCCACCGCCCGGCCGCCGGCGGCTGCCGACCGGCGCCGCCGTGCAGCAGCCCGACGCCGGCCCACAGCCCGGGTGCACCTCCGGCCGCTGCGTCGAGCCGCCGTGCAGCGCGAGCACCCGCAGCTTCGTCCCGCCGACCGGGCCCGGCGCCGGACCGCCCGCCGGTTCACCCCGGCACCTGGGCCGTTCGGACGCGCACGGTTGTCCGCCGGGGCGCCGCCGCCGAACGTGGAGGCAGGCGGTCCCGCACCGCCCCCACCCCGTGCACCGACCGAGGAAGTCCCATGCGCTTGCGACGGATCCTCGCCCCCGCGGCAGCCGCGGCCCTGGCCCTGGGCGCGGTGGCGCTCACCGCCCCCGCCTCCCACGCCCAGGACGTGGCGGCCTACACGTGCGACGTGTTCCTGCCCCCGAACCTGTACCGGGGCCACTGCGTCGCCTCCGGGGGCGCGCCCGCGCAAGGCCCCTTCACCGATGCCTACGTCGTGGACCGGCGCACCGGCCACAGCGTGTTCTGCGACCGTGGATTCGCGCAGACCCCGGCCCAGGTCAGCTGTTAGCGGCCGGGCGATCCGGCCGGTACCCGAACGCCCGCAGGCCCCTCCCCGGTACGGGAAGGGGCCTGCGGGCGTTGCGCACACACCACGCGGGGCGTCGGATCAGACCTGGCCGGCCTTCTCCAGGGCCTCGCAGCAGGTGTTGATCAGCAGGCGGGTGACGACGTAGGGGTCGATGTTGGCGTTCGGGCGACGGTCCTCGATGTAGCCCTTCTGCTCCACCTCGACCTGCCACGGGATGCGGACGGAGGCACCGCGGTTGGAGACGCCGTAGCTGTAGACGTTCCACGGGGCGGTCTCGTGCTTGCCGGTCAGGCGGGACTGGATGTCGTCGCCGTACTGGCTGACGTGCTCCAGCACCTTCTCCTGGGAGGCACCGAGCGACTCGCAGGCGGTGATGATGGCGTCGTAGCCCTCGCGCATCGCCTTGGTGGAGAAGTTGGTGTGGGCACCCGCGCCGTTCCAGTCGCCCCGGGCCGGCTTGGCGTCCAGGGTGGCGTCGATGCCGAACTCCTCGGCGGTGCGGTAGAGCAGGTAGCGGGCGATCCACATGTCGTCCGAGACGGTCAGCGCGTCGACCGGGCCGATCTGGAACTCCCACTGGCCGGGCATGACCTCGGCGTTGATGCCGCAGATCGCCAGGCCGGCGTCGATGCAGCGGTCCAGGTGCAGCTCGACGATCTCGCGGCCGAAGACCTCCTCGGCACCGACACCGCAGTAGTAGCCGCCCTGCGGGGCCGGGAAGCCGCCCTCGGGGAAGCCGAGCGGGCGGGAGCCCTTGAAGAAGGTGTACTCCTGCTCGATGCCGAAGATCGACTCCTGGGCGGCGTACTTCTCGGCGACCTCACGCAGCAGGGAGCGGGTGTTGGACTCGTGGGGGGTGCCGTTCGTCTCCAGGACCTCGCAGAGGACCAGGATGTTGTCACCGCCGCGGATCGGGTCCGGCGTGACCTTCACCGGCTCCAGCACGCGGTCCGAGGCGTGGCCCTCGGCCTGGTTGGTCGAGGAACCGTCGAAGCCCCAGGTGGGGATCTTGTCAGCGTTGGGCAGGACGCGAGTCTTGGAACGGAGCTTCGCGGTCGGCTTGGTGCCGTCGATCCAGATGTACTCGGCCTTGATTGCCACGGCTTGTCCCTCGCGTTGCTGGGTGGTGGGTGCCCGCGTAGCGTCGCAAGCCGCCGTTTCCCGGTTGTTCCTCTCATGTAACGCGCATGTGAACCAACCGTCCGCATTGGCACGGTCACGGTGCGGGAGTGCCGGGGTCGGCACTCCCGCGTCACGCGGTGCCACCGGTGCGCGCCGGTCGACGCCGGCGGGCGCGCGGCCCGCCGGCACCGGCGGCCGGGTTGCCGCTCAGGACCGACGGGCGTGCGCGGCCCGGCGGCGCCGGGTGGCCCACAGTGCGGCCGCCCCGCCCGCGACGAGGGCGGCGGCGCCGGCGGCCAGCGGCCCGGTGGCGCTGCTGCCGCCGGTGCTGGCGAGCTTCTCCGGCTGCCCGGGCTTGTCCGCCGCGGCCTGCGGGGCGGCGGCACGCGAGGCGGTGGTGTCGGCCACCGGCTGGGCGGCGGGCGCACTGGTGGGAGCGGTGCCCGGGGTGTCCGTCGCGGCCGGGGTGGCCGAGGGCGCGGAGGGCTTCTCGCAGCCCACCGAGGCGACGGTGACCTTGCCGGTGACCTTGGCGACGTTCAGGTTCAGCGGGTTCACCTCCACCTGCACCTCCAGGGCCGAGGCGGCGGCGGTGGTCGTGGTGGTGGTCTTCTTGGAGAACTCCACGGACACGCGGCCGATCAGCGGCACGTCCACCGCGGTCGGCCCGTACAGGTCGACGGTGACCGGCTTGCCGAGCACGGTCAGCTTGGCGGGCGCGACCACGTTCGCGGTGGGCGGCCCGTCCACCGGGCAGGTCACCTCGGCGCTCATCGCCTCCAGGCCGAGCAGCGCGGTGGCGGGCAGGCCGGGGGCGTGCACGTCGGCGTTGACCAGCTTGACGGAGGCGGTGGCGCCCTTGGCGTCGACGCGGGTCACGGACTTGCCGACGTCCGCCTTGACCAGGGTGACCGGGCCCTGCTGGTCGACGCCGTCCACGGTGGCGGTCAGCACCGAGCCTTCCCGCTGCGCGGGCGACTCCACCTTGTTCAGCGCGATGTTCACCGGGACGTCCACGGCGTTGTTCAGCAGCTTGACGTCCAGGGCGAGTTCGGCGGTGACGGCACGCGCCTTGCCCGGCGAGGGCGGGGTCGCCGAGGCCGTCGGGGCCGTCGGGGCCGCCTGGACGGGCCCGGCGGTGAGCGCGGTGCTCACCAGCACGACGGCGACTGCGGAAACGATTCGGCGAGAAGACATGGCGATACCCCCACACAGATGAAACGATGAGCCGCCAGTCTTCTCGAACAATCCGTCACATGAGCACCACGGAACGTCATTTCACTCGTTGGAGTGAGATTGACGTTCCGCGCTGACCTGAACCTGCTAAGGCGGGTCCAGGGGCGGTCCGGGCCCTAGGGGAGCCGCCAGTCCACCGGCTGCGCCCCCTGCCGCACCAGCAGCTCGTTCGCCCGGCTGAACGGCCGCGAGCCGAAGAAGCCGCGGTCGGCCGACATCGGGCTCGGGTGCGCCGACTCGATCGCCGGGACGTCCCCGAGCAGCGGCCGCAGGTTACGGGCGTCGCGGCCCCAGAGGATCGCCACCAGCGGCCCGCCGCGCGCCACCAGCGCCCGGATCGCCTGCTCGGTGACCTCCTCCCAGCCCTTGCTCCGGTGCGCGGCGGGCTTGCCCGGCGCGGTGGTCAGCGCACGGTTGAGCAGCAGCACGCCCTGCCGCGTCCACGGGGTGAGGTCCCCGTTGGAGGGCTGCGGCAGGCCGAGGTCGTTGCCGTACTCCCGGTAGATGTTGATCAGGCTCCCCGGGATCGGCCGGACCTCCGGCGCCACCGAGAAGCTGAGCCCGACGGCGTGGCCGGGGGTCGGGTACGGGTCCTGCCCGACGATCAGCACCCGCACGTCGGCGAGGGGCTGCTGGAAGGCCCGCAGCACGTTCGGGCCGGAGGGCAGGTAGGTACGGCCTGCGGCCAGTTCGGCGCGCAGGAAGTCGCCCATCGCGGCGACCCGTCCGGTGACGGGTTCCAGGGCGGCGGCCCAGCCGGGCTCGACGATCTCGTTCAGTGGACGCGGTGCCATGGTCGCCACCCTATCGGCCTACACCGACAGGCCGTTCAGCGGATGATCATGCGATCGGGGGCCCGGCCGGGGCCGCCCGGTCAACCCCGGATCGGTCGTCCGATCAGCCGACCGGCCGCCCCCGCAGCACCACCAGCCGCGGGTCCGCGAGCACCCGGACGTCCGCCCGCGGGTCCTGCGCGTAGACCACGAAGTCCGCCGGGGCGCCCTCCTCCAGGCCCGGCCGCCCCAGCCACCGCCGCGCGCCCCAGCTCGCCGCCGACAACGCCTCGGCCGGACTCAGCCCCGCCCGCACCAGCTCCGCCACCTCGTCCGCGACCAGCCCGTGCGCGAGCGAACCGCCCGCGTCCGTGCCGACGAACACCGGGATGCCCGCGTCGTGCGCGGCGCCCACGGTGTCGTAGCGGCGCTCGTGCAGCCGCCGCATGTGCGCCGCCCAGGCCGGGAACCTGCCCTCGCCGCCGGCCGCGAGGTCCGGGAAGGTGGCGATGTTGACCAGGGTCGGCACGATGGCCACCCCGCGCTCGGCGAAGGCCGGGATCAGCTCCTCGGTCAGCCCGGTGGCGTGCTCGACGCAGTCGATCCCGGCCGCCAGCAGGTCGGGCAGCGACTCGGCGGCGAAGCAGTGCGCGGTGACCCGGGCGCCCTCCTCGTGCGCCGCCGCGATCGCCTCGGCCAGCGCCTCGCCCGGCCAGCAGGCGGCGAGGTCGCCGCGGTCGCGGTCGATCCAGTCGCCGACCAGCTTCACCCAGCCGTCGCCGCGCCGCGCCTCGGCCCGGACGTACGCAGCCAGGTCGCCCGGCTCGATCTCGTGCGCGTAGTTGCGGATGTAGCGGCGGGTACGGGCGATGTGCCGGCCGGCGCGGATGATCCGGGGCAGGTCCTCGCGCTCGTCGATCCAGCGGGTGTCGGCGGCCGAACCGGCGTCGCGGATCAGCAGCGTGCCGGCGTCGCGGTCGGTGAGCGCCTGCTTCTCGCTGGTCTGCGCGTCCACCGCGCCGTGCGCGTCCAGGCCGACGTGGCAGTGCGCGTCCACCAGGCCGGGCAGCACCCAGCCGGTCACCGTGCGGACGTCCCCGGCCGACGGCGGGCGGGTGAAGCTCACCCGGCCGTCCACCACCCAGAGTTCGTCCCGGACGTCCTCCGGACCGACCAGCACCCGACCCCGCACGTGCAGCACCGCGCCATCGCTCATGGCCGCACTCTACCGACGGGCGCGTTCCGTGGGAGGAGCGAGGATGCGGCAGACTCGTTCCGGCACCCACCACCCCGCCCCCGCCGTCCCGCGTGCGAAAGGCCCCAGAACCGTGAGCCCCTTCCTCGACCTCCCCCCGCTCAGCGCCGCCGAGTTCGCGGCGATCGAGGACCGGGTGGCCGCGCTGCTGCACACCGAGGCCGACGTGATCGTCACCCAGGGCGAGGCGCTGCTCCCCCTGGAGGCCGCGATCCGCGGCGCCGCACACCCCGGTTCGACCGCGCTCAACATCGTCACCGGCCCCTACGGGCAGACCTTCGGCAACTGGCTGCGCTCCTGCGGCGCGACCGTCATCGACCTCGCCGTCCCCTTCGACGGCGCGGTGAGCGCGGAGCAGGTGGCCGACGCCCTCGACGCCGCCCCCGCGGTCGACTTCGTCTCGCTCGTCCACGCCGAGGCCGCCACCGGCAACACCAACCCGGTCGCTGGGATCGGCGCCGTGGTCCGCGAGCACGGCGCCCTGCTGATGCTCGACGCGGTCGCCTCCGTCGCCGCCGAACCGCTGCTCACCGACGAGTGGGGCATCGACCTGTGCGTCATCGGCGGCCAGAAGGCGATGGGCGGCCCGGCCGGCGTCTCCGCCGTCTCGGTCTCCGAGCGCGCCTGGGAGCGGATCGCCGCCAACCCGGCCGCCCCGCGCCGCTCCTACCTGTCGCTGCTCGACTGGAAGGAGCGCTGGACCGACGCCGGCCGCGCCGTGCTCCCGCACGCCCCGGCCCAGTTGGAGATGCTCGCGCTCGGCGCCTGCCTGGACCGGATCGCCGCCGACGGCCTGCCCGCCGTCATCGCCCGCCACCGCGCCGCCGCGGCCGCCACCCGGGCCGGCGTCCGCGCGCTCGGCACCCTGACCCCCTTCGTCACCGAGGACGCCCACGCGGCGCCGGTCGCCACCACCCTGCGCACCCCGGACGGCGTCGACGCCACCGCCCTCGCCGCCCGCCTCGACCCGGCCCTGCCCGTCCAGCCGGGCGGCGGCGCCCTGGCCGCCACCATGCTCCGGGTCAACCACTACGGCCCGGCGGCCGCGCCGGACACCGTCCGCGCCTGCCTCACCGGCCTCGCGGCGGCCACGGGCGCCGACGCCGGGCCGGCCCTGGCCGCCGCCGAGGCCGCCTGGGACACGGCCGTCCTGGCCTGAGCACACAACGAGGCGGCCCCCGGGGGACACTCCCCGGGGGCCGCTCCCGTACGTCCCGCTCAGTGCCCGCCGGCGTCGATCACCTCGACGCCGCGGATGTTCCGCTCGATCTCCTCCGCCGGCAGCGCGACCGCCAGCGCCCAGTAGTAGATCACCAGGGAGAACACCACCACGACGGCGATGTCCCACCACAGCGGCAGGTTCCCCTTCGCGCCCACGCCGAAGGTGCCCTGCCAGGAGGTGAGGCCCATGCCGACCAGGTAGACCGGCAGCCACTGCCCGGCCTTGAAGTCCATCCGAGGCGCGTTCGGCACCCCCTTCGAGACGGCGTAGGCGGAGTAGCCGCCGAGCAGCACGTACCCGATCACGATCGCCAGGCCCAGCCGCCAGAGCGTGTCCCAGCCGGACCAGTAGATGATGAGACTCGCCACCACGAAGGCGATCGGCGAGATGATCGTGCCGCCGGGCAGGTGGTACGAGCGCTCCATCCCGGGCAGCCGCTTGCGCAGTACGCCGAAGGCCAGCGGGGCGCCCGCGTACATCAGCACCACGGCCGAGGTGATGAAGCCGACCAGCCGCTGCCAGCTCGGGAAGGGCAGGAAGCAGATCACGCCGGCCACCCACGCGATGATCAGTCCCAGCCAGGGCACCGAGCGCTTGTCGGTGAACTGCAGGGCCTGCGGCGCGTAGCCGTTGCGGCTGAGGCCGTACGTCACCCGCGAGCTGGAGGTCATGTAGACCAGCCCGGTGCCGGCCGGCGAGATGATCGCGTCGATGAAGAGGATGGTGGCCAGCCAACCCAGGCCGATCAGGGTGGCGAGGCCCGCGAACGGCCCGCTGATGCCCGGGTAGGTGAGCGTGCTCCAGCCGCCGGCGAAGGTCTCCGGCGGCAGGGCTCCGATGAACACCACCTGGAGCATGACGTAGATGACCGTGCCGATCACCACCGACCCCAGGACGGCCCGGGGGATGTCCCGGCGCGGGTTGCGGCTCTCGCCGGCCCACTGGATGGCCTGTTCGAAGCCGAGCAGCGCGAAGATCACCCCGCTGGTGCTGATCGCGGTGAGCACGCCCTTGGAGCCGTCCGGCGCGAAGCCGTGTTCGGTGAAGTTGGAGCTGTGGAAGTCGGTGAACCCGAGGGCGAAGATGGTCAGGATCGGGACGGCGACCTTCCAGACGGTGGCCACGCTGTTGGTGTGCGCGAGGAGCCGGACGCCGAGGAAGTTGATCGCGACGAAGACACCCATCAGCGCGGCCGCGACCACGAACCCGGTGCCGGTGAGCGTCAGGTCCTTGTTCAGCAGGCCGTCCGCCCAGGACCAGTGCTGGGCGTAGTTGATCATCGCCTGCACCTCGATCGGCGCGATCGTCGCCGCCTGCAGCCAGGTGAACCAGCCGAAGGACATCCCCGCGAACCCGCCGAAGGCGTAGTGCGGGTACCGCGCCGTCCCGCCCGCCACCGGGAACAGCCCGCCCAGCTCGGCGTGCACCAGCGCCAGCAGGATGATCGCCACCGCGCCGATCCCCCAGGACAGCAACGCCGCGGGCCCCGCCGCCACCGCCGCCTTCTGCGCACCGAACAGCCACCCGGAGCCGATGATCGCGCCGACCGAGGCCCACAGCAGCCCGGCGACCCCGACCTCGCGCTTGAGCCCGGTGTGCCCCGAGGCAACCGGCCCCGTGTTCGTATCGGAATGAGCCATGCCCGGCCGCCTCTCACATCAGGGGAAATCAACCCCGACAGTGCCGCAGCACCCCGAACTCCCCCGCACCAAAACGCGCTCCGACCCGCCCCTGTCAGCCAGACGGCGGAAGCGGCCGCCGTCGGCGCGGCGGCTCCCGGGAGTCGACCGTCCACGGCACGCGTGCAGGCAGGTCGGTCCACCCGGCACCCGGCGCTTCCGACCGACGTCTCCCGGGATCGTTCCCGCAGCGTTCACCTGCCGGGCACCGGGAACTCACCACCGGCAGGCAGGCTCCAGGATCAGGTGAAGTTGGCTATACAACTTCACCCCGAGATGTCGCCGAAGAGGAGAGTCGGACATGACCGAGCCACCGCCGTACTGGCTGCGCGACAACTGCCCGTGCGCCGAGTGCCGGGATCCGCGCAACGGGCAGAAGCTGTTCCGGATCGACGACCTGCCGGAGGACCTGGCGATCGCGGCGAGCACCGAGTCGGACGGGCGCCTGGAGGTGCTCTGGTCGGACGGGCACCGCTCCCGCTACCCGCTGGCGTGGCTCGACGAGGCGGACCACGGCGACGGCCGCACCGAACAGGGCAAGCGGCTCTGGGCGGCCGCGGACTTCGCCCGGGGGATCCCGGAGGCGGAGTGGGAGGAGTACCTGAAGGACCCCGCCGAGCAGGCCGCGGTCCTCGCCGCCGTCCGCCGCAGCGGGTTCGCGGTGCTGCGCGGGGTGCCGACCGCGGAGCGGCAGGTGCTGCGGGTGGCCGAGAGCTTCGGGTACGTGCGGGTCACCAACTACGGGGAGCTGTTCGACGTCCGGGTCGAACCGGACCCGAACAACCTCGCCTTCACCAGCGCCGCGATCGCGCCGCACACCGACAACCCGTACCGCGACCCGGTACCGACGCTGCAGCTGCTGCACTGCCTGGAGAACTCGGCGACCGGCGGGGACTCCGGGCTGGTGGACGGCTTCGGGGCCGCGGCGCTCCTGCGCGAGGAGTCGCCGGCGGACTTCGAGACGCTGACCCGCACGCCCGTGCCCTTCGTCTTCCGCGACCGCCGCACCGAGCTGCGCGCCGACCGTCCGCTGATCGACGTCGACCCGCTCGGCCGGATCCGGGAGGTGCGGTTCAACAACCGCTCGATCGGCACCCTGCGCGGGAGCGACGCGCAGGTGGGCGCCTTCTACACCGCCTACCGCCGGTTCGCCGCGATCACCCTGCGCCCCGAGCTGCAGCTCACCTTCCGCCTGGGCCCCGGTGACTGCCTGGTCTTCGACAACACCCGCCTCCTGCACGCCCGGACGGCCTTCCGGCAGGACGGCCACCGGCACCTCCAGGGCTGCTACGCCGACCTGGACTCGCTGGCGAGCACCCTCGCCGTGCTGCACGGCCGCGCCGCCGCCCTGGACGCGGTCGCCGGGCTGTTCGCGGGCGAGGGCGCCGCGGAGTACCTGGGCGAGGAGGTCACCATGGCCGAGCACATGCTGCAGGCCGCCGCTGCCGCCGAGGCCGCCGGCGCGCCGGACCACCTGGTCGCCGCCGCCCTGCTGCACGACGTCGGCCACTTCTCCGATGAGCACGGCCGGGGCGCCCTGCACGGACGGGACCTGATGCAGGGGAACGACAACCGGCACAGCGACACCGGCGCCGACCGGCTGGCCCGCTGGTTCGGCCCGGAGGTCACCGAGCCGGTCCGGCTGCACGTCGCCGCCAAGCGCTACCTGTGCGCGGTCGAGCCCGGGTACCGGGACCGGCTCTCCGCGGCCTCCGAGTACACGCTGACCGTCCAGGGCGGCCCGATGTCCGACGCCGAGGCCGCCGCCTTCGCCGAACTCCCCGGCGCGGTCGACGCGGTGGCCGTCCGGCGCTGGGACGAGCAGGCGAAGGTGGCCGGCGCGCCGGTCCCCGGATTCGACCACTACCGGCCGCTGCTCGCCGCCCTCATGCGCTAGCGCACGGGGACGCGCGAGAGCACCCGCACGCGCGGGGGGAGGCTCAGTCCATCTCCCGCGCGTGCCGCGAGAGCGCCGAGGTGGCCAGCGAGTTGTGCACGCTGAAGGCCACCGTGCCGGGCAGGTAGCGGTCCTGGGACCACTCCACCGGGGTGCCCGTCGGGTCGGTGGTGCGCCGCCGCTCGCGCAGCAGCGGGCCGCCCCGGCGACAGCCGAGCAGCCGGGCGTCCTCCGCGTTGGCGGCGACGATGTCGATGGTGTGGTCGGCGTCGGTGAACAGGATGCCGTGCTCGCGCAGCACCTCGGTGTGCGAGACCACGTCCGGCGGCAGCTCGGCGACGATCTCGCCGACCCGCGGCGGGTAGACGGTGCGCTCGACCATCACGGGCGTGCCGGAGAGCGTCCGAAGCCGGACCGTCACGTACACCTCGGCGCCCGGTTCCAGGCGCAGTTGCTCGCGCTCGGCGGCGTCGGCCGGGCGGCGCACCAGCGAGTCCAGGATGCCGCCGGGTTCCTCGCCCATCGAGTACGCCCAGTGCGTGAAGCTGAGCAGTTCGGAGAAGCTCTGCACGCGGGCGCCGCCGAGCACGACCCGGCGGGTGCCGCGGCGGGAGGTGACCAGCCCGTCGGAGCGCAGCACGGCGAGCGCCTGACGGACGGTGCCGCGGGAGACGCCGTACTGCTCGGCCAGCGCGCCCTCGGCGGGCAGCCGGCCGGCCTCGCCGTACGCGCCGGTGGTGATGGCCTCGCGGAGGTCGGCGGCCACCTTCCGGTACAGCGCGCCGGAGCCTCGCTCCTCGGCCGCCGCCGGGCGGTCCACGGCGGCCGGGCGCCCCTGGGCCTCGGGGCGCTGGGGCTCAGTTGCCACGTCAGTCAATGTCCCTCCTGGGGCGGTGTCCTGCGCAGCGGTGACGGCGCGGACTGCCCGACCATATCCCGCTGCGTCTTCGAAGCATCGCACCGAACGGATCACGCTCCGATGGCCGGATTCCACCGTTCCCGCAGCCGACCCCGGTTCTGGGCCGTCCGTTCACCTTCCCGTCACCGGGCTCCGGCGTACTTACCCCCGTCAGCGAAGTTGGCTAGTCAACTCGGACGGTTCCGAACAGCACCGAAGCGTGGACGACTCCGGACCGCCACTCGCCAGATCCCCCGATCGAGACGCCCACTCGCAGTTCCCCCTTCTCAGGAGACTGACCCGTGTCCGTGCACCGCGCCCGTACCGCCGCCTTCGCGGCCGTCCTGACCGCCGCCGCGCTCTCCCTCACCGCCTGCGGTTCCGCCGGCTCCTCCGCGAAGTCCGGCGACGCCGCGGGTGGCAAGAACGCCAAGACCGCCACCTCGGTCGCCGACTTCGGCGGCATGGACGGCCTGGTCGCCGCCGCCAAGAAGGAGGGCAAGCTGCACGTCATCACGCTGCCGCGCGACTGGGCGAACTACGGCAAGCTGATGGACGACTTCAAGGCCAAGTACGGCATCGAGATCGAGGACGAGAACCCGGACGGCTCCAGCCAGGACGAGATCAACGCGGTCACCTCCCGCAAGGGCCAGGACCGCGCCCCCGACGTCGTCGACCTCGGTGGCGCGTTCGCCACCTCCGGTGCCAAGCAGGGCCTGTTCGCCCCGTACAAGGTCGTCGACTTCGCCAAGATCCCGGACACGATGAAGGACGCCGACGGGCTGCGCTACAACGACTACGGCGGCTACATCTCGATCGCCTGCGACGCCAAGAAGGTCTCGGCCTGCCCGAAGACCTTCGCCGACCTGCTGAAGCCCGAGTACAAGGGCATGGTCGCGCTCAACGGCAACCCGACCAAGGCGAACGCCGCGTACAGCGCCGTCATGGCCGCCTCCCTGGCCAACAACGGTTCGCTGGACAACATCCAGCCCGGCATCGACTTCTTCGGCAAGCTGAAGCAGGCCGGCAACTTCAACCCGGTCGAGGTCACCCCGGCGACCATCGAGAAGGGCGAGACCCCGATCAGCATCGACTGGTCCTACCTGAACGCCGGCTACGCCGAGAAGTTCAAGGACAAGGGCATCGACTGGCAGGTCAGCATCCCGTCCGACGGCATCTACGCCAACTTCTACAACCAGGCCATCAACAAGGAAGCGCCGCACCCGGCCGCCGCCCGCCTGTGGGAGGAGTACCTCTACAGCGCGGAGGGCCAGAACGGCTTCCTGGGCGGCTACGCCACCCCGGCCCTGTTCGACGCCATGAAGACCGCCGGCACCCTGGACGCGGCCGCCGCCGCCAAGCTGCCGGCCGTCGAGAAGCCCTTCACCACCTTCCCGACCGACGACCAGACCACGGCGGCCAAGAAGGTCGTGACCGAGAACTGGGCCAAGGCGATCTCGGGCTGATCTGACTCATGACTACGGCTCCCACCCCGGTGCCGGCCAGCGCCTCCGCCGCCCAGAGCGGCGGGGGCGCCCCCGGCCCCGCAACCCCCGCCACGGCCTCGGCCCTCGCCGCCAAGGCCCCCCGCCCCGGCAAGCGCCGGGCCAGCGGCGGCCGCGCCTGGCTCGCCGCCCTCCCCCTGCTGCTGTTCTTCCTGATCGGCTTCGGCCTGCCCGCCGTCGCGATCGCCATCGGCGCGTTCACCACCTCCTCGGACGCGCCCGACGGCGGCGGCACCTTCACCACCGACAACCTCACCGGTTCCCTCCAGGGCGCCTACTGGACGGCCCTGTGGGGCAGCGTGAAGCTCTCGCTGCTGACCGCGCTGATCGCCACCCTGGTCGGCCTGCCGCTGGCCCAGGCCGTGGCGACCTCCCGGTTCCGGGTGTTCCGCGAGGCCGTGATGTCGGCCTCCGGCGTGCTCGCCAACTTCGGCGGCGTACCGCTCGCGTTCATGTTCGTCGCGACCCTCGGCAACTCCGGCGAGGTCACCAAGAAGCTCGGCCTGACCGCGCACGGCTGGAGCCTCTACACCTTCTCCGGCCTCTCGGTGGTCTACCTCTACTTCCTGGTCCCGCTGATGGTCATCACCATCACCCCGGCCCTGGAGGGCCTGCGCGTCCAGTGGCGCGAGGCCGCCTACAACAACGGCGCCACCTCGCTGCAGTACTGGCGGCACGTCGCGCTGCCGGTCCTGCTGCCCTCACTGCTCGGCGGCTTCGTGCTGCTGTTCGGCGCCTCCTTCGCCGCGTACGCCACCGCCGAGGCCATGGTGGGCAGTTCGGTGCCGCTGATCTCGATGCAGATCGGCGACGCGCTGTCCGGCAACGTCCTGGTCGGCCAGGGCAACCTCGCCCTCGCCCTCGGCCTCGACATGATCGTGGTCGCCTGCCTGGTGATGGCCGTCTACCTGCCCCTTCAGCGCCGGAGTGCCAAGTGGCTCGCCTGATCGATCGCATCCGTTTCGGCCGCGGCCTGGTCCTGCTGCTCTGCGGCGTCTACTTCGCCGTGCCGATGGCCGCCTCGCTGTGGTTCAGCGTCGACGACAACAAGGGCGGCACCACCTTCCGCGCCTACACCGAGCTGCTGAACGCCCCCGGCTTCACCGACAGCCTGGTGCTCAGCCTCGAACTGGCCGGCGTCACCGTCGCGGTGCTGCTGCTCCTGCTCGTCCCGGCGATGCTCGCCGCCCGGCTCGGCGCGCCCAGGCTGCGCCCGGTGATCGAGGTGATGTGCTCGATGCCGCTGGTCGTCCCCGTCGTCGCGCTCACCACCGGCATCATCGGCGTGCTGCGCTGGGGCCCGGACTACCTGCAGGACACCCCGCTCTTCCAGACCATCGTGGCGATCCAGGACCCGGCCTTCCCGATCGTCCTGGTCATCGCGTACGTGCTGATGGCGCTCCCCTTCGCCTACCGGGCGATCGACGCCGGACTGCGCGGCGTGGACGTCGTCACCCTGGTCGAGGCCGCCCGCAACTGCGGCGCGGGCTGGCTGCGCGCGGTGTTCACCGTCGTCCTGCCGAACCTGCGCAGCGCGCTGCTGAACGCGGCCGTACTCACCGTCGCCCTGGTGCTCGGCGAGTTCACCACCGCCTCCATCCTCGGCTTCGCCCCCTTCTCGGTGTGGATCAACTCCAACGGCAAGAGCGACGGCCAGATGTCCGTCGCGGTCTCGATGCTCAGCCTGCTGATCGTCTGGCTCGTCCTGCTGCTGATGTCCGCCGTCGGCCGCGGCCGCAAGACCGCGCGCTCCTGAGCGCACCGCCCGTACGGTCCTGAACCACCCCACGCTTTCCAGGAGTCACCAGCCATGACCACGGCCCCCGCCCCCGTCACCGGCGTCGCGCTCGCCCCCGGCAGCGCCACCGTCGAGTTCCGCTCGCTGCGCCGCTCGTTCGGCGCCACCACCGCCCTCGACGGCCTGGACCTCACCGTCCACCCGGGCGAACTGCTCGCCCTGCTCGGCCCGTCCGGCTGCGGCAAGACCACCGCGCTGCGCATCCTGGCCGGCTTCGAGCAGCACGACTCGGGCGAGGTCCTGGTCGACGGCCAGGACATCACCGCGATCCCCGCGCACAAGCGCGACGCCGGCATGGTGTTCCAGTCGTACAGCCTCTTCCCGCACCTGACCGCGCTGGACAACGTCGCCTTCGGGCTGCGGATGCGCGGCACCGGCAAGGCCGACCGCCGCAAGCGCGCCCTGGAACTGCTGGAGCTGGTCGGCCTGCCGCACCGCGCCGAGCACTACCCGCACCAGATGTCCGGCGGCCAGCAGCAGCGCATCGCGCTCGCCCGCGCCCTCGCCCTGCAGCCGCGCGTGCTGCTGCTCGACGAACCGCTGTCGGCGCTGGACGCCAAGGTCCGGCTGCAGCTGCGCGAGGAGATCCGGCGCCTGCAGCAGGAGCTGGGCATCACCACCCTGTTCGTCACCCACGACCAGGAGGAGGCGCTGTCGATGGCCGACCGGGTCGCGGTGCTGCGCGCGGGCCGGCTGGAACAGTGCGCCACCCCGTCCGAGCTGTACGGCCGGCCCGCCACCGCCTTCGTCGCCGAGTTCGTCGGCACCATGAGCCGCATCCCGTGCACCCGCACCCCGGACGGCGTCGAGGTGCTCGGCCGCCGCCACGCCGTGGACGGCGTGATCCCGGCCGACGGCGAACTCCACGTGCTGGTCCGCCCGGAGAACGTCTCGCTGGCGCCGGCCGAGAACGGCCCCGCCCTGGTGGTCTCCGCGTCCTTCCTGGGCGCCGTCACCCGGCTCACCGTCCGCCTCGACGACGGCACCGAGGTCAAGGCCGACCTGCCCACCGAGGCCACCGCCGCGCTGCCGGCCGGCTCGCGCGCCGAGCTCACCCTGCCGGAGCGCCCCGTGCTGGTGGACCGCCGCCCGGCCTGAGAGCCTTGCACGTCCCTGCTCCGACCCTGAGAACCGCCGAAGGTACCGCCATGCCTGAATCCGTACAGCCCGAATCCGTCCCGTCCGAGTCCGGACAGCCCGAGTCCGGACAGCCCGGGACCGCCCTGCCCGCCGCCGTCCTCTTCGACATGGACGGCACCCTGGTCGACACCGAGCAGCTGTGGTGGCAGACCGCCGCCGAGATCGCCGAGGAACTCCACCACCCGCTCACCGACCGGGACGCCCCCGAGGTGCTCGGCCAGGCCGTCGAGCACACCGCCGCCCACCTCCACCGGGTCAGCGGCACCAGCCTCAGCGAGGCCGAACTCGCCGCCCGGCTCGGCGAGTCCTTCGCCGGCAAGGTCGCCGCCGAGACGGTGCCCCGCCCCGGCGCGCTCGCCCTGCTGGCCTCGCTGCGCGACGCCCGGGTGCCCACCGCACTGGTCTCCGCCTCCCCGCGCCGGGTGGTCGACCTCGTGCTGTCCGCCATCGGCCGGGACTGGTTCGCCGTCACCCTCGCCGCCGAGGACACCCCGCGCACCAAGCCCGCCCCCGACCCGTACCTCGCCGCCGCCGAGCTCCTCGGCCTCGACCCGGCGCTCTGCGTCGCCGTCGAGGACACCCCGACCGGGGTCGCCTCCGCCGCCGGGGCCGGCTGCGCCGTGCTCGCCGTGCCGTCCACCGCGACGCCGATGCCGGACGGGGAGCGGATCACCCTGCTCGCCAGCCTGGAGCAGGCCGACCTCGCGCTGCTCGGGAAGCTCACCGCCGCTCCGGCGGTTTGATCCCGACATGCCCTACGTCCTGCTCGCCCTCGCCATCCTGAGCGAGGTCTGCGCCACCAGCTGCCTCAAACTCACCGAGGGGTTCACCCGCCTCTGGCCCAGCATCGGGGTCGGCATCGGCTACGCGCTCTCGTTCTACCTGCTCGGCCGCGCGCTCAAGCACATACCGGTCTCGGTCGCCTACGCGGTCTGGTCGGGGGCCGGCACCGCGGCGGTCGCCGGGATAGGCGTGGTCGCCTTCGGGGAGTCGCTCGGGCGGCTGCAGTGGCTGGGGCTCGCACTGGTGATCGTCGGAGTGGTCGTACTCAACCTCAAGGGCAGCCACTGACCACACCGGCCTGACGAACCGTCAGTTCATGCAACAGCTGCTCAACTCACCTGCCCGGAACGGGACGTCGGACTGGCCGACTTCCCGCTCCGGGCCGTTCGCTACGGTGTCCCCCATGACGGACCCCCGGCCCCACCACTACCGCTTCGTCCACCGCGAGCTCGCCCGCCAGGTCCTGGAGTTCGGCCCGCGCGTGGCCACCCCGGCACCGGACGGCGGCAGCCTGCTGCCCGTCGTCACCCGGATCTGGGACGACCTCGGCCGGACCCTCCCGCCCGAGGAGCGACTGCCCGCCCACGGCCTCGACTGCCGCCACCTGTCGGTCGACGGCCACCCCATGCTGCTGGTCACCCTCCCGACCCCGGTCGGCGCCACCGAGGCCCACTTCGCCGCCGCCGTCCACCCCCGGGGCAGCAGGACCGTCCGCTACGTCACCCTGGAACACGCCTTCAGCCCCTTCGACGGCAGCCCCGGCACCGTCCTCGGCGAGTGGACCGCCGAGAGCCACCTCAACCACGGCCAGGGCCCCTCCCCCGTCCCCGAACTCTTCGCCGCCTCGGTCGCCGGCCTCGTCACCCCGAAGAAGCGCGGCCCCTGGCGCCGCTGACGCCACCACTCACCCCACGACAGGGTCAGGAAACACCCGGAGCCTCCGAGCGGATCACGCCGCACGGAGCGACCCGGAGACGCTGCCGACATACGAGCAGATCCGCGTGATGCCCCCCGACGGCAGCAGCCCGGAGCCGCCTACGAGCGCGCCACCCGGGCCCGCAGGTAGTTGCGCCGGCCGAAGTTGGGCTCGTCGACCGCCGTCAGTTCCTCCACCTGGAAGCGGTACAGCGCGGCCGCGCCGCCGCCGGTGAGGAACTGCCGCCGGACGTCCTCGTCCTGCGCGAAGGTCGGGTAGCGCCCCTGGTACGCGGCCAGCGCCGCCTCGGCCTGCCGGCCCCAGGCTTCGCCCGCGCTGCCGGTCAGTTGCAGGCCGCGCAGTTGTTCGCCGAAGACCGGCGGCGGCAGGAAGACGGTGGCGGCGGCCCGGGCCTCCTCGGCGAGGTGGTGGCTGTGCCGGGTGGAGCGCTCGCTGACGAAGTAGAGGACGAGGTCGTCGTCGTACGCGAAGAAGGCCAGGTTGGCGTGCGGTCCGTGCTCGTGGCCGGCGGTGGCGAGGGTGAGCACCATGGCTTCCGCGAGCAGGCCCTCGACGCCCTTGTGCAGCAGGTCGCCCGGCCAGTCCCCCTGCGTGATGTCGAGTCTGTACGGCATTCGGCACTCCCCTCCGCTGGCACGCCCGGCGCCCTCGCGCCCCGAGCACGACTGAGCCGGGCGGGCGCCTCCTGCGGAGGCCCCACGCCCGGCTCACATGCTCTACCCGACACCCCGGCCGAACAAGGGTTGCGGAACGGGTGGCGCCGACGGCGCCGGTGTCGGTGTCAGCGCTGCTGCGCCTCGTAGCCCGCGTACCCGCGGCTGACCAGCGGCGGTTCGCCCGGCCCGAGCAGCGGCCGCAGCGCGCCGGTCCGCATCCGGTCGACCAGTGGCCCGCAGCGCCCGGCGACCGGCGCGAGCAGCACCGCGGCCAGCAGGCCGACGAGCGCGCCGACGGCCACGTCGTGCGGGTAGTGCACGCCGACCCAGACGCGGGAGGCGGCCATCAGCGCGGCGAAGAGGACGGCCACCAGGCCGAGCCGCCGGTTGACGAACCAGAGCGAGACCGCGGCGGCGAAGGCGATCACCGAGTGGTTGCTCGGGAAGGACCAGTCGCCGGTGCCCGGGCAGGTCTCCAGGGAGACGCTGCCGGGGATCTGCGCGCAGGGCCGGACCTCTTCGACGAGGCCCTTGAACACGGAGTTGAGGCCGTACGCGACGACCACGATCACCGGTGAGGCCAGCACCTTGGCCATCACTGCGGAGTCGGCGCCGCGGGCCCGCCACCACGCCCAGAGCATGAAGACCGCGAACAGCCCGAGGCCGATCGCCGACCACACCTTGATCAGCTCGTCCAGCCAGTGCGGGGCCGACTGCGCCCACCCGTTGACCCGGGTGTAGAGGCTGCCGTCGATGCCGCTGCCGTCGTAGACGGCCAGGGCCCGGGAAGGCATCACGCGTCACCTCCGTGACGTGGCGCCTTACGGGCGCGAAACAGTTCGAGAACAATGGGGAGCACGGAGACAACTACTACCAGACCGATGACGGGCAGCAGATATCGGTCGATCCCGGGTACGGACGATCCGAGCGCGTACCCGGCGAGCACCACGCCGACGGTCCAGAGCGCACCGCCGGCGACCTGCCAGAGGGTGAACGAGCGGACCGGCACCTCCAGCACGCCGCACAGCGGATTCAGCACCGTTCGGACCACGGGGATGAAGCGGGCGAGCACGATCGCCTTGCCGTGGCCGTACTTCGCGAGCAGTTCCTCGGCCCGTTCGGCGCCCTCGAGCAGGCTCTTCCGCTTGGTGCGGCGCAGCAGTGCCCGGCCCCCGCGGCGTCCGATCAGGTAGCCGACCTGGGCTCCGGCCAGGGCTCCGACCAGGGCGGCGGGGATCACCTGCCACAGTTCCAGCTGCGGCCCGCGGGTCGCGCCGGGCACGCAGAGCAGTCCGGCGGTGAACAGCAGCGAGTCGCCGGGCAGGAAGAAGCCCACGAGCAGGCCGGTCTCGGCGAACAGCACCGCGGCGATGCCGAGCGCGCCGAACGCGGCGAGCAGTGAGGATGCGTCCAGCGGGTTCACGGCGAGGTGAACGGCCGGATCGACGGGGAACTGGAGCAAGGCTGGCGGACCTCCCGTACGTTGGAGGGCGGTTCCCGACGGGGCCCGCCCGGACCGGCCGGTGCACGGTGGTCCCCCGGGGCCGGCTGTTCACGGCAGGACCGCCCAGACCGTCTACAGTAACGTAGACGGTCTACATGACTGTAGACGATAACTGGAGGAACCGCCGCCATGTCCGACGTACCGCCCGCCCGCCGGCCCGCCGGGGAGCTGGAGGCCGAGGTGCTGGCCGCCCTCTGGTCGGCCCGGCAGCCGATGACGCCGCAGGACGTCCAGACGGCGCTCGGCGGGGACCTCGCCCGCACCACCATCGCGACGATCCTGGCCCGGCTGCACGACAAGGGGACGGTCGAGCGCACCCGGGCCGGCCGCGCCTACGCCTACACGCCGACCGTCCAGGACACCGCCGGGCTGGCCGCCCGCCGGATGCACACCGAACTGGGCCGCGAGGCCGACCGCTCCACCGTGCTGGCCCGCTTCGTCTCGGACCTCTCCGCCGAGGACGAGCAGCTGCTGCGCGCACTGCTCGGCGACGGCACCGGAGCCCCCGGCGCCCCGGCGGACGGCCCGGGAACCGTCGGCGACGGCCACCCGCAGTCGGGCGCCCGGGGAGCGGCCGGCCGATGATGCTCGCCGTCTGGGCCCCGCTGCTGCTGCCCTTCCTGGCCGCGCCGCTGGCCCGCCGCCTCGCCGAGGCGCTGTCGCCGCGGGCCGCCGCCTGGATGCTGGCCGGCAGTGCCGCCGTCCTGGCCGGCGGCACCCTCTGCTCGCTCGGCCTCCTCGCCGCCGCCGGCCTGCTCCAGCTGCCGCCGGTCGCCGCCCTCGGCCACCTCTCGCTGCGCTGGCTCACCGCGGCCGCGCCGGACGCCCCGCTCGCCGCGGCCGCGGCCGCCCTGGCGCTGGTGGCGCTCACCGCGCTGGCGGTGCGCACGGCCCGTCGCCGCCGGCTGGAGCTGCGCACGGCCCGGGCCGCCCTCCCGCCCGGTGACCAGCATCCGGACATGCGCCCCCTGCACGTCACCATGCGCCGGGCGCGCACCCCGGAGTGCTCCGCCGCCCCGCCCCGGTCCGCCAGGGCCGCGCTCCCCGCCCTCCTGCGGCCCGTCGGCGCCGCGCTCGGGGCCCTCCTGCGCCCCGCCGAACCCCCGCTCGCCGTCCTGGACGACGAGCGTGCCGACGCCTTCGCCCTGCCGGGCCGCCTGCCCCGCCCCGGCCGCCCGGGCGAGCCCGGGCGGATCGTGGTCACCTCCGGCATGCTGCGCGCCCTCAGCGGGCCGGAGCGCTCCGCGCTGCTCGCCCACGAGCGGGCCCACCTGGCCGCCCGCCACCACGTCTTCCTCGCGTTCGCCGAGCACGCCGCCCACGTCCACCCGGCACTGCGCGCACTGCGCACGCCCCTCGGGTACCACCTGGAGCGGTGGGCCGACGAGGTGGCGGCCGCCCGGGTCGGCGACCGCACCGTGACCGCGCGCGCCGTCGGCCGGGCCGCCCTCGCCGCGAGCCGTTCGCCCCGGCCGGACCGGCCCCGGCTGGCCCCCGCCGCCCACTCCGGGCCGGTCCCGCGCCGGGTGGCCGCACTGCTCCAGCCCCGCCCGGCCACCACCCCCGGCACCCGGCTGCGGGCCGTCGCCCTGGCGCTGGCCGTCTGCCTGGCGCTGAGCACCGGCGCCACCCTGGAGGCCACCGCCGACCTGCACCACACCGTCGAGGCCGCCCAGCAGGGCGCGGGAGCGCAGCACTGAGGCCCTCCGCACCCGGGCCGCCCCCATCCGTACCGTCCGGTATGCCGAGTTGGCAGACCCCGTCCCCACGGACCCGGCTCACCCGTACGCTTTCGTCAGCGCGTCGGCCCCGGCGCGACCTCGAACGGCGGCGAGGAGCGGACCGAGTGCGGCAGACCGGACGGCAGTCCCGACGACCAGAGCGCCGCACCCCGCCCACCGCGACGGAGCTGGCCAAGGTCCACGAGCGCACGCTCGCCGACGCCGCCGCCCGGGAGCTGGGCGGGCCCGCCGTCCCCGAGGAGGGCGGCGCCCCCGGCCTGCTCCAGCCGCGCCCCGAGATCGGCGACTCCTGGGCCCGGCTGCGCCGGCTCGGCCTCGACCCGGACACCGGCGCCGCGACCGCCCTGCTCGGCCCGGGCGAAATCGAACAACGCCGTCGCACCAGCGGGCTTGACGCAGTCATGCCAATACTGCGCCAGACCCTGCTGGAACCCACCGACGCGCTCCCGCTGATCCTCGCCATCGCCGACTCCGAGGGCCACGTGCTCTGGCAGGAGGGCGAGCGCGGACTGCGCCGCAGCGCCGACCGGATCGGTTTCATCCCGGGCGCCCGCTGGATCGAGGAGAGCGTCGGCACCAACGGCATCGCCGTCGCCCTGCGCGCCAGACGCCCGATGCACGTCCACTCCGCCGAGCACTACCTGCGCAGCCACCACTCCTGGACCTGCGTGGCCGCCCCCGTGCACGACCCCGGCACCGGACAACTGGTCGGCGCCGTCAACCTCAGCGGCCCCGCGCACAGCATCCGCCCGTACCTGCTCCAGCTGACCGCCACCGCCGCCCGGCTCGCCGAGACCGAGCTGCGCGCCCACCGCCTGGAGGCCCTGCACCAGCTGCGCACCCTGGCCGCCCCGCTGCTCGCCCGGGTCGGCGGCCCGGCCCTGGTGGTGGACGCGGCCGGCTGGACCGCCGCCGCGGCCGGACTGCCGCCGCCCAACCGGCTGCGGGTGCCCAGCGAGGGCTGGGCACCCGCAGCCGTGCACTGGGTGCCCGGCCTCGGCGAGTGCGTCCTGGAACCGCTCGCCGACGGCTGGCTGGTGCGCCCGGTCCGGCCGCCCACGGAGGACGGCTCCGGCACGGTGAGCGCCGAACAGGCCGAGGGCGCCGGGCTCCGGCTCGACCTGCGCCGGGCGGACCGCCCCGAGCTGTCCGTCCGCGGCGCGGCCGGCAGCTGGTCCCACCCGCTCAGTCCGCGCCACGCCGAACTGCTGCTCCTGCTCGCCACCGGACGCGAGGGCAGCACCGCCGCCCAGCTCGCCGAGGCGCTGTTCGGCGACGCGGGCCGGACGGTCACGGTCCGCGCCGAACTGTCCCGGCTGCGCCGTTACCTGGGCGGCCTGCTGGCCCACCGGCCGTACCGGATCGCCGAATCGGTGCTGGTCACCGTGGACGGGCCGGACGACCCGTACGACCTGCTGCCCGCCTCCTCGGCCCCGGCCGTCCGGAGGCTGCGGGCCGCGCTGGCGGCGGGGACGGTGCGACTGCCCGGCGCGGTGCCCGTCCCGCCGCCGCGCACGCCCGGGGAGGCCCCGCGCAGCTGCTGAGGCCCGCCGCCGGTGGCCGGCCGTCAGCCGCCCGCGAGCAGTGCGGCCAGGTCGGCGTCACTGGGGCCGCAGTCGCGCTCCCGCGCCTCGGAGACCAGCGCGTAGGTCCGGTCCAGCCAGGCCTGCACCCGGGGCTTGGGGGCCTCCAGCAGGGCACTGCCGTGGGGCGATTCGAGCGCCAGGTGCAACGTCGAGCCGTGGCACGGGCAGTACGCCGGCCACAGCTTGACGTCACCCTGACCGCTCAACGTGCGCAGGCCGTCGCGCAGCAGCTCGCGCGAGAACACCCAGTCGGCCTCGTCCGGCCGCCCCAGGTGGAACGTCAGCAGCACCTCGTACGGGTGGGCGGCGTCGAACCGGAACCGGGTGCGCACCTCGCCGACCACCTCCTCGCCCAGCGAGATCCGCAGGGTCAGCACCTCCTCCACCGCCGCCGGAGCGGCGGTGGAGCCGTCCCCATCGCCGCCCGTGGGGGTGGCGGCGAGGGGTGCACTGGAGGCTGCGGACAGCGGGTCGGGCGGCATGACGGTCTCTCCGGGACGGCGGGGGATGTCCTCAGCCTGCGCCACGGTGTGCCGGGTGGGCAAGGGTTGCAAGGGGGTTGCAATAACCCCCGTCCGGGACAACCGCCCCTTACCGCGCTTGTCGGACGGAACGTCAGCTTCCGTGCATCGAACGGATGTCCACGAAATGGATGGAAACCGTCCACGGTACGACCCCCCGCTGGTACGCTCTCCCCCTTCCCCGGCGCGGGCCCGCGGCGGAGACCGGCCCCCGGCGGCCGGAGCCGGGCCCGGCGGCAGCGCGTGGGAGAATACGGCGACGCGACGGCGACTTCGGGGAGGGAGGGGTCCGGTGGCTGTGCGCGAGGACACCGCGCTGGACGTTCGGCACGAGCCCGAGCGGCACAACCGGCACGGTCGGCCACGCCCGTTCGGCGGCCGCCTGCGACTCCCCACCCTGCGCTTCTCCGGCGCCGCGATGGCGATGTCCACCGTGGTCGGCATCAGCATCGCCACCACCCTCCTGCTCAACGAACAGCAGGGGATCGGCCGTCGGGCCGGGGTGGCCCGGGTCGGCTCGACCCCGCCGCCCACCCCGGGCGCCACCGACCAGGCCGAGGCGGCCTCCGACCGGACCCCGGCCACCACCCCGGCCTCCGGCGGGCCGTCCACCGCCCGGCAGCCGGCCCACCCGTCGACCCACCCCACCGGGGCCGCGCCGGTCGCGGCCACCCCGCCCGCCGACCACCCGACCCACCCGGGCACCCCCCTCGCGGCCCCGCCCGGTGGCCGGGGCGCGGCGGACCAGGACGCACCGCCCTCCGGCACCCAGCTCGCGGGCACCGAACCGGGCGCACCGGCTCCGGCGGGGCCCTCGCCCGCCGCCCCGACCCCGCCCACCGACCAGCCCACCGGACAGCCCACCGACCAGCCCACCGGCGGCCACTCGCCGAACCTGCCCGGCATCAAGCCCACCGCGCCCACCAGCCCCGTCCCGCCGCCCACCGGGACCGGCCCGGGCACCGGCGGGTCCCCGGACGGCCAGTCCCCGACGGACCCGGACGGCGGCACCGGCACACCCGGCCCCGGCGCGCCCGGCACCGGCACGCCCGACCCCGGCGCGCCCACGGGCACACCCGTCTCCGACCCCGGCACCCCGGACCCGGACACCGACCACGCCCTGTCCGGCGCCGCCCTGGTCGCCCCGCTGGGCCGCGACGGCCTGCGGCACGAACTCGGCCTGACGGTGACCGAGCCGGTCACCGCCCTGCAGACCGAGTTCCGGCTCGTCCCCGGCGACGCGGCGGCCGGTACCGGCACCGCCTGGACCGACCTGCCCGGAGCCGTGGTCACCGTCCTGCAGGAGCGCGGCACGCTGGTGTACCGCTTCACCACGCCGCCGGGCACCGACGTCCGGCCCGGTCACTACACCTTCGGCGTGCGCGGGGCCCGTCCGGCCGCGACCGACCCGTCCGCGGTCCGCAAGTCGGCCGGGGCGGAGAGCTGGAGCGCCTCCGCCTTCGCGCTCGACCGGCCGCGCGCGGTGGCCGCGCTCGGCGGCTTCGGCCCCACCCCGGCGACCGATCCGGTGCCGCCCGCCGCGCCCCGGGACCCCGGCGTCCCGGCGGCCCCCGCGCCCCGCTGAACACCCCGGCCGCCGGGCGGGCACGGCCGCCCTCCGGCGGTATGTCGCGACTACGTTCCGACTGTCCGACGATCCGACAGCTGACGTGCCCGGACGGGCGCATCCCCGCACCCTCGTTCGTTACTGTGGGCAGCACCCGGCCGGGCGCCCCAACGGCCCCTGACCGGGGCTGTCGTTCCGCACCCGAGGAGGAGTCCGTGTCCACCGTCCTGACCCAAGGCGGCAACGCACCGCTGACCGCCGCGCGAGTGACCGTCGAGGTCACCGCGCCCAAGGCGCTGGACGTCTCCGGCCTGCTGCTGACCGACGCCGGGAAGGTGCGCTCGGACGACGACTTCGTCTTCTTCAACGCCCCGAACGGCCCCGGCGTCAGCCACCGCCCGGCCGCCGCCGGCGCTCCCGACGCGATCACCGTCGACACCCGGGCCGTCCCGGCGGACATCACCAAGATCGTGGTCACCGCCAGCCCCGCCGACCAGGTCTCCACCTTCGCCGGGACCGAGCCCACCGCCACCGTCCGCGACGCCGACAGCGGCGAGGTCCTGGCCACCTTCACCCCGCCCCGGCTCGGCCTGGAGACCGCGCTGATCGTGGTCGAGGTCTACCTGCGCAACGGCGCCTGGAAGGTCCGCGCGGTCGGCCAGGGCTACGCCAACGGCCTCGCCGGCATCGCCACCGACTTCGGCGTCAGCGTCGAGGACACCCCGGCCCCGGCCGCCCCGGCCCGGAACGCCCCGCAGGCCCCGGCGGCGGCGCCCACCCCCGTCGCCGCCGCGCCGACCCCGGCTGACCCGACCCTCCAGCTCCCCTCCCCGCCGACCGCTCCGCCGGCGCCCCCCGCGGCCCCGCCCGCCACCACCCCGGTCGACCCGCGGATCGCCCTCGCCACCGGCTCGCACCCGATGCCCCCGGTCCCGCCCGCACCGCCCGCCGCTCCCCCGGCCCCGGCCGCGCCCGCGAAGATCACCCTGGACAAGGGCCGGGTCAGCCTGGTCAAGGGCAGCTCCGTCTCCCTGGTCAAGAACGGCCGCCCCTTCCTCTCCTCCGTCCGGATGGCACTCGGCTGGGAGCCCGCCGCCCGCGGCCGCAGCGTCGACCTGGACGCCTCCTGCCTCGCCTTCGACGCCCGCCACAAGCGGCTGGAGACGGCCTGGTTCATGAAGCTGAACATCTTCAACGGCGCCATCGCCCACTCCGGCGACAGCCTGACCGGCGGCGGCGACGGCGACGACGAACTGATCACCGTCCACCTGGAGGGCCTGCCGGCCGAGGTCCACGGGCTGGTCTTCGTCGTCAACTCCTTCTCCGGCCAGAAGTTCACGGACGTCAAGAACGCCTACTGCCGCCTGCTGGACGCCGGCACCAACGAGGAACTGGTCCGCTTCGACCTGACCCACTCCGAACCGCGCACCGGTGTGGTGATGTGCAAGCTGGTCCGCCGCCCCGGCGGCGAGTGGGAGATGACCGCGCTCGGCGAGTACGTCGACGGCAAGACCGCCCGGGCGATGATCGAGCCCTCCGCCGCGCTGCTGTAGCCCCCCAACCCCCGCCGTCACGCCGGCACCCGCGGATTCACCCTCCTGAGGGATCAAGTCGTCCACACACCGACTCGATTGACTCTCAGGGGGGTGAAACCGCACTCTCCCCCGCACCCGCTGAGGAGAGACCGTGCCCCGCCTCCTGTCCCGCCTCGCCGTCGCCGGCACCGCCGCCGTCCTCGCCGCCGGGCTGACCAGCCCCACCGCCGCGCTTGCCGCCGCCAAGCCCGCCGAACGCGCCCGGGCACTGTCCTGGGTGGCCATGGGCGACTCCTTCACCGCCGGCGTCATCGAGGCCACCGGCGCCGAGACCGAGCCCCGCGACGGCTGCGCCCGGACCGTCGAGTCCTACCCCGAGATCATCCGCCGCGACCTCGGCGCCCTGACCGACCTGCGCAACGTCAGCTGCAGCGGCGCCACCACCGAGAACGTCCGTGCCACCAAGCTCTCCCCGCTCGGCCGCCCGCTCCCGCCGCTCGGCACCGACCCGAACGCCCCCTACCCGCCCGTCCCGCCGCAGATCGACTCCGCCGGCCCGGACACCGACCTGATCACCGTGGGCGTCGGCGGCAACGACCTCGGCTTCGGCCAGATCCTCCTGGACTGCATCGAACTCGGCGCCACCCACCTCGGCCAGGGCGCCCCCTGCAAGGACAAGTACGACACCCAACTGCCCAGCCGGCTCGGCCAGTTGCGCACCGACTACGCCGCCATGCTCACCGCGCTCCAGGCGAAGGCCCCGTCCGCCCGGGTCATCACCGTCGGCTACCCGCACCTGATCCCCGAGGACACCACCCACTGCCAGTACGGCAACCTGCTGCAGTTCGCCACCGTCACCACCGGCGACCTCGCCTGGGCCCGCACCGCCATCCTGGAGCCGCTCAACGCGGTCATCGCCCGGAGCAGCACCGACCACGGCGACACCTTCGTCGACCTCTACCCCGCTTCCGCCGGCCACAGCGTCTGCGACCCCGACCACTGGGTCGACGGCATCCTGACCAGCGTCCTCCCGCTCCGGTACGGACTGGTGCACCCGAACGCCCGGGGCCAGGCCGGCGCCGCCGCCGTGGTCGAGCGCGCCATCCTCGGTGGCTGACCGGAAACCGGTGGCCAGAAGACCGGCGGCCGGAAAAACCGCTGGCCCGCCCGGTCCGCCGCAGGCCATCCTGAGCGGATGATCATCCGCGAAGCCACCCCCGAGGACTGGCCGGCCATCTGGCCGTTCTTCCACGCCATCGTCGCCGCCGGCGAGACCTTCCCCTACCCCCTCGACATGACCTCCGAGCTGGGTATGGAGTGGTGGATGCACGCGGCGCCCGACCGGACGGTGGTCGCCGTCGGCGAGGACGGCACGGTCGTCGGCACCGCCACCATGAACCGCAACCGCCCGGGCAACGGCGGTCACGTCGCCAGCGCCAGCTACATGGTCGACCCGGCCCACCACGGCAAGGGCATCGGGCGGGCCCTGGTCGAGCACACCCTCGACTGGGCCCGCCGGGCGGGCTTCCGCGCCATGCAGTTCAACGCGGTGGTCGCCAACAACCACCACGCCGTGAAGCTCTACGAGTCGCTCGGCTTCGAGGTCGTCGGCACCGTCCCCGAGGCCTTCCACCACCCGGTCGACGGCTACGTCGGCCTGCACGTCATGTACCGGCCCCTGTAAGTCGCCCACCCGGCAGGCCGGTTACTCCTCGATCGCCCCGCCGACCCGTCGCAGGTGCTGCCGGAAGCTGTACGACGGGTCCGCGGCCCGCCGCTCCAGGAACTCCTCGAACCCGGTCTGCTTTCGCAGCGTGTCCCCGGCGGCGATCCGCGCGGCCTGCGCCCGTTCGGTGACGGCGATCCCGGCGGCCGCCGCCAGCACCTCCTCGACCCGGTCGGCGGGCACGAACAGCACTCCGTCCGGGTCGGCGAGGACCACGTCCCCGGCGGTCACCGTGTGCGGCCCGACCCGCGCCGACAGCAGCGCCTCCGACTCCCGCCCGTCCAGCCGCAGCGGCCCCAGCGGCAGCGCACCGTAGCTGAAGACCGGCAGCCCGATCTCCAGCAGCTCAGGGGTGTCCCGGTGCAGCCCCCACACCACGATCCCGGCCACCCCGGCGGCCCGCGCCTCCAGCACCGCGAGGTCCCCGATGCAGGCCTCGTCCGTCCGCCCGCCGTTGTCGATCACCAGCACGTCCCCGTCCCGGGCGGCGCCGTACGCCTCCAGGAACACGTCCACGCTCCCGTAGTGCCGCACCGGCAGCGCCCGCCCGGCCACCCGCGCCCCGGCCACCACCCCGACGACCCCCGTCGGCGCCGCCCGCAGTTCCACCCCGAGCCGCACGCACGCGTCCGCCACCAACGGCGTGGACAGCCCTTCAAAACCCTTCAGCATCCCCAACTCCTTCCGATGAAAGCCCAGTTCAGCCCAGTTCACCAGAACCGAAATCCTATGCCCGGCCCTGAACTCACACCATCGAGTGAAGGTCGGCCGTGTACTGCAGAACCCGTCCCGGCGACGAACAGCGTGACGCCCATCTGAAGGAGGGGCATCACGAGTGCTGTGGCGCATGAGCAACCGATCGCGGACTCCCCGTCGCAGGCCGACATCCTGGTCTCCGGCGGCAAGGGTCTACGTCTGGTCAGCGGCGGGCTCTGTCCGAAGAACCACGTCATCCCGGACGCAACGTTCGCACCCCGAGAACTCCGCCTCTTCCGGGGCGCCCCGCCGTGGATGGAGCCCGACGGCGTCGCCATGGTGGCGGAAGTGACCTCGGCCAAACCCGACCAGGACCGCATCGCCAAGCGGCACTGCTACGCCCGTGCCGGGATCCCGCTCCACCTCCTCATCGACCGGGAGAAGTCGCAGATCAGCCTCTGCGGCAAGCCGCGACGCGACGAGTACACCGAGGTCCACCTCGCCGCCTTCGGCGAGCCCCTCGTTCTCCCCGCCCCCTTCGAGTTCGAGCTGGACACCAAGGACTTCCTCCAGGGAACGCCGAACGGCCCGCACCCCCTCCCACACAGGGGGTACGAGCCGTTGGTCGTGGCGCCGGCGGTGTCAGCCGCGGGTGGCCATGGCCCTCAGGAAGAAGGTCAGGTTGGCCGGGCGCTCGGCGAGGCGGCGCATGAAGTAGCCGTACCACTCCTGGCCGTACGGGAGGTACACGCGCATCGTGTTGCCCTCGCCGGCGAGGCGCAGCTGCTCCTCCGGGCGGATGCCGAACAGCATCTGGTACTCGAAGGAGTCCCGCTTGCGGCCGTTCCACTCGGCCAGCTGGCCGGCGATCTTGATCATGTTGGGGTCGTGCGAGGCGATCATCGGGTAGCCCTCGCCGGCCATCAGGACCTTCAGCGCGCGGACGTACGCGAGGTCGACCTCGTGCTTGCCCTGGAAGGCGACCGACTCGGGCTCCTTGTAGGCGCCCTTGCACAGGCGCACGCGCGAGCCGGGGCCGGAGAACTCGCGGCAGTCGGCCTCGGTGCGGCGCAGGTAGGCCTGGAGCACGACGCCCAGCCAGGGGAAGTCCGCCCGCAGCTCGCGCGCGATGGCGAGGGTGGAGTCGGTGGTGGTGTGGTCCTCCATGTCGAGGGTCACCGTGGTGCCCGCGTCGGCGGCGGCCTCGCAGATGCGGCGGGCGTTCTCCAGCGCGATCTTCTCGCCGTCCACCGGGAGGAACTGGCCGACGGCCGACAGCTTGACCGAGACCTCGGAGCCGGCTGCCAGGCCGGTCTCCTTGAGGGCCTTGAGGAGGTGCTCGTAGGCCTCGGCGGTGCCGGCGGCCTGGGAGGCGTCCTGGGTGTCCTCGCCGAGGTGGTCCAGGGTGACCTTGCGGCCGGTGGCGACCAGGTCGTCGCAGGCGGTGACGGCGTCGTCGAGGGCCTCGCCCGCGACGAAGCGCTCGACTATCGCGTGGGTCGGGGGGAACTTCTCGACCACGGTGCGGACCTGCGGGGACCGGGAGGCCGCGAGAAGGGCGGAACGGAGCATCGTGAACTCCTGGAGCTGATGTTTCCAAGGGTGGCAGAAGGGCCGGGGCGGCGGTACGGGGGTGGCCCGCCGCCCCGGCGGGCGACGCCCGGCTGCGGGGCCGGGCGTCGCGGGTGACCGGTGGCTACTGGAGCGGATCGGTCGGAGGGGCCGGTCAGCCCATGTGCGGGTAGCGGTAGTCCGTCGGCGGGACGAAGGTCTCCTTGACCGAGCGGGTCGAGGTCCACCGCGCCAGGTTCTGCTTGGCACCGGCCTTGTCGTTGGTGCCGGAGGCCCGGCCGCCACCGAAGGGCTGCTGGCCGACGACGGCGCCGGTCGGCTTGTCGTTGATGTAGAAGTTGCCGGCGGCGAAGCGCAGCTTGTGCATCGCGTCCTGGGCCGCCGCGCGGTCCTGGGAGATGACCGCGCCGGTCAGGCCGTACGGGGACACCGACTCCATCTGGGCCAGCATCTCCTCGTACTTCTCGTCCTCGTAGACGTACACGGCGAGGATCGGGCCGAAGTACTCGTCCTTGAAGTACTCGCTCGCCGGGTCCTGGCAGACCAGGACGGTCGGGCGGACGAAGTAGCCGACGGAGTCGTCGTAGGTGCCGCCGGCGAGGACCTCGACGGAGGAGTCGGCCTGCGCGCGGTCGATGGCGGCCTTGTTCTTGGCGAAGGCGCGCTCGTCGATGACGGCCGACATGAAGTTGGACAGGTCGGTGACGTCGCCCATGGTGAGGCCGTCGACCTCGGCCGCGAACTCGTCCTTCAGTCCGGCCCACAGCGAGGCGGGGACGTAGGCGCGGGAGAGCGCCGAGCACTTCTGGCCCTGGAACTCGAAGGCGCCGCGGGTCATGGCGGTCTTGAGGACCTTCGGGTCGGCCGACGGGTGGGCGACCAGGAAGTCCTTGCCGCCGGTCTCGCCGACGATCCGCGGGTAGGTGCGGTAGCCGGCGATGTTGGTGCCGACCTCGCGCCACAGGTGCTGGAAGGTGGCGGTGGAGCCGGTGAAGTGGATGCCGGCCAGCGCCGGGTGCTTCAGCGCGACCTCGGAGACGGCCAGGCCGTCGCCGGTCACCATGTTGATGACGCCCTTGGGCAGGCCGGCCTCCTCCAGCAGCTGCATCAGCAGGTGCGCGGAGAACTGCTGGGTCGGGGACGGCTTCCACAGCACCACGTTGCCCATCAGCGCGGGCGCGGTCGGCAGGTTGCCGGCGATCGCGGTGAAGTTGAACGGGGTGATCGCGTAGACGAAGCCCTCCAGCGGGCGGTGGTCGCTGCGGTTCCACACGCCGTCCGAGGAGATCGGCTGCTCGGCCATGATCTGGCGGGCGAAGTGCACGTTGAAGCGCAGGAAGTCGACCAGCTCGCAGGGGGTGTCGATCTCGGCCTGCTGCGCGGTCTTGGACTGGCCGAGCATGGTGGCGGCGGCCAGGGTCTCGCGCCAGGGGCCGGCCAGCAGGTCGGCGGCCTTGAGGAAGATCGCGGCGCGGGAGTCGAAGGAGAGCGCCTGCCAGGCCGGGGCAGCGGCCAGGGCAGTGTCGATGGCGTCCTGCGCGTCGGCCTGGGTGGCGTTGCGCAGGGTGCCGAGCCGAGCCGCGTGGTTGTGCGGCTGGACGACGTGGAACTCGGTGCCGCCGCCCATCCGGCGCTCACCGTTGATCGTCATGGTCAGCTGGACCGGCTCCTGGCCGCCCAGCTCCTTCAGCTTGGCCTCCAGACGGGCCCGTTCCGGGCTCCCGGGGGCGTAGCTGTGGACCGGCTCGTTCACCGGCGCGGGGACCTGGGTCACAGCGTCCATAGAGCGCACGCTCTCCTTCGTTCAATGCGGGGGGATTGCCGACGTGGGTCGCACGCCGGCCACAGCACGAACGCTATTCCTGGCCGCGGGGCCACTTGATTGGCCTGGCGGCTAAATTCCCCCGTACGGCGTTGTCCGGCCCGACGAAGGGGGTCACGCTGCGGTCACGAACCGCCCTTCACCCCGCAGCGCAGCAGCCGCACCCCCGGCCGCCGCTCTCCCCCCGTCGGGCCTTCGCGCCGCCCGTCACACCCCCGCCCCGGCGCTCGCCTTCCGGTTGTTGACGGCTGCGGCCTTCGCGGCGACCTCCTCCACCACGGGCCGCCGTGCCGCCTCGTAGGCCGCGAGGGCGCCCGGCAGCCCGGGATGCGACTCCAGACAGCGGGCCAGCTCGACCGCGCTCTCGACGGCCAGTGAAACCCCTTGGCCGGAGCTGTTGGACGGGGCGTGCACCGAGTCGCCGACCAGCACCAGCCGGTCCCGGTACCAGTGCGGCACGGACGGCATGATCTCCAGCCGCGGGAAGACCTCGACGGTCGCGGCGTCCGCCTCCGCCAGGACGTCCCGGGCGGGCAGGTCCTCGGCGTGCAGCTTGCGCGCCAGCGCCAACCAGTCCTCCTGCGACACCCTCCGGGCCTGTTCCGACGTCAGCTGCTCGGGCTGCGGGATGTTGCTGAACCAGGCCGTGCCGGCGCCGTCCGGAAGGGCCCAGTAGCCGAAGAACGCCTGCCCGCCCTGCGCGAAGTGCATGGTCTCACCCCGCCCGCGCGCCCCGTCCAGCCGGTGCGCGCTGTAGCCGCCGACGCCGATCAGGCCGGTGTACTGCGGGCCGGGCGCGGCCGGGTCGATCAGCTCGCGGACCACGGAGCGGGTTCCGTCGGTTCCGATCAGCAGGTCGCCGTCGGCGGTGCTGCCGTCGGCGAAGCGGGCGGTGACGCCGGTCGGGCTCTCCTCGACGCCGACCAGTCGCTTGCCGTACCGGACGGACAGGCCCTCCTCGCGCAGCCTCCGCTGGAGCACCTCGTACAGCTCGGCGCGCCGCATCGCCCGGCCGCCCACCGGGAACTCGGCGAAGGTGCCGCCCTTCCCGTCCTCCATGACCATCCGCTCGATCAGCTGGCCGACGCCGTCGACCTGCTCCGCCAGGCCGACGGCGGCCAGCGCGGCCAGCCCGTTGGGGGCGATCATGAAGGTTCCGCCGATGCCCTCGGCGGAGGTCCCGTAGGCTTCGAAGACCTCCGCCTCGATGCCGGCCCTGCGCAGGGCCAGCGCCGTCACCGGTCCGGCGATGCCGCCGCCGATGACCAGGGCCTTCCTGGGTGTACGCGGTGCGCTCATTGCAGACTCCCGAAGTACTCCTGCCAGGTCCGGATGAAGTCCGGCTCCTGGAGCTGTGTGACGAGGCGTTCGACGAAGGCGATCTCGGTCTCCAGTCCGCCGACCCGGTACTCCTCCTCGATCAGGAAGAGCCAGCCGACGCCCTCCTCCGTGGCCTTGCGCAGCGTCGCCCGGATGGCCGCCACCTCGGCGGTCAGGGCGGCCCGCCGCCGCCCCAGGAGCTCCACGGCCTCGGCCGGCGGGAGCACCATGAGCAGCGACAGCGAGACCCCGAAGGCGGGGTACTCGTGCTGCGGTTCGGCGACGAGTTCGCGCATCCAGTCGTAGAGCTCCGCCTTCCCCTCCTCGGTGAGGGCGTAGACGGTGCGCTCGGGCCGCTGGGTGTCGCGGACGGTTTCCTGTTCGGCGACGAACCCGGCCTTCCGCAGCTGCTCCACGACCATGTACAGGGAGCTGCGGTTGTACTTGATGTTGCGGTCCTTGGCGTGCTCCTTGAGCCGGCGCCCCATCTCGTACGGGTGCATCGGCTCGGCCAGGAGTTCGGCCAGGACCGCCAGTGCCAGCGGGTTCGACACCTTGCGTCGCTTCGCCACGAGACATCCTCATCTCTTGGTCAGTACTGACTATCCACTCCTGAATAGTCAGGGTCAACTAATTGCGAGTGGCGAACCAGAACTCTGTCCGCCCGGCTAAAATCAACCACACGGCGTTGTCCGAGCGGATGAAGGAGGCCCGAGTGACCACCCCCGGTCTCCCGCTCCGCCAGCTGCTGATGTCCCTGGGCGAACCGCTGGTCGAACTCCAGGCCGCCCCACAGGGGTTGGACGTCTCCGTCCGCGACGTCGCGATCCTCGACCCGGAGGACCCGCCCACCGCCGCCCCCGGCGAACTCGTCCTCGCGATCGGCGCCCGAGGCCGGGCCGCGCTCCCCGCCCTGCGCGCCGCCGGCCGGGCCGGGGCCGCCGCCGTCGCCGTCAAGCTGGACGCTCCCGGCCAGGCCGACGCCCTGCGCGAGGCCGCCACCGACGCGGGCGTCGCCCTGCTGTCGGTGCGCCGGGAGGCCCGCTGGGAGCACCTGGACTCGCTGGCCCGGGCGATCATCGCCGGCCCGGACGCCCCGGACGCGGCCGGCGCCCCCGAACCCAACGCCGGCGACCTCTTCTCCCTCGCCCAGACCGTCGCGGTGCTCACCAACGGCATCGTCTCGATCGAGGACACCTCCAGCCGGGTGCTCGCCTACTCCCGCTCCTCCGACTCCGACGAGGTCGACGACCTGCGCCGGCTGTCCATCCTCGGCTGGCAGGGCCCGGAGCCGTACCTGTCCAAGCTCCGCGAGTGGGGCATCTTCCAGCACCTGCGCAGTTCGGACGCCCCGATCGCGGTCGAGCCGCACCCCGAGCTCGGTCTGCGCCGCCGCCTGGCCGTCGGCATCCGGGCCGGGGCGCAGCCGCTCGGCACCATCTGGGTCCAGGAGGGCGCGCAGCCGCTGGCGCCGCTCGCCGAGCAGGCGCTGGTCGGCGCCGCCCGTGTCGCGGCCGCCCAGTTGGTGCGCCGCCGCCGGGAACTGTCCGCCGACGTCCGGCTGACCCAGACCCTGCTCACCGGACTGCTGGAGGGCTCCACCGGCCCCCAGTCGCTCGCCACCCACCTCGGTCTGGACCTGCGCCGCCCGGCCACCGTACTGGCGTACGGCGCGCACACCGCGGGGGCGCTGCACCGCTCCGACGTGACCGGTCTGATCTCGGTGCACACCGCCGCCCGGCACCGCACCGCGCTGCTCGCCCCGATCGAGTCCCGGGTGTACGTGCTGCTGCCCGAGCTGCCGCCCGGCCTGCCGATGACCACCGTGCGCGACTGGGCCTCCGAGGTGGTGACGGCCGCCCGGGAGCACCTCGGCGTCCCGCTGCGCGCCGCGATCGGCTCGACCGTCGACGCCCTGGCCCAGGTGCCCGACTCCCGCGCGCAGGCGGACCGCATCCTGGACGCGATGGGCCGCGGCGGGGTGGACCTCGACGTCGCGGCGCTGATCGACGTCCAGGCGGAGGTGCTGGTCAGCGAGATGGTGGCACTGCTGCAGGAGCGCACCGGCCTGCGCGACCCGCGGCTCACCGCGCTCACCGCGTACGACCGCCGGCACGGCACCCGGCTGGCAGAGTCGGTGCTGGCCTGGCTGGACGCGCTCGGCGAGGTCCGGGTGGCCGCGGACGCCCTGCACATCCACCCCAACACCCTGCGCTACCGGGTGCGCCGCGCCGAGCAGTTGACCGGCATCGACCTCGCCCAGCCGCAGCAGCGGCTGCTGGCGATGCTGCAACTGCGGCTGCCCGCGGACGAGTAGTCCGCGGGCAGCCTGGTCGACCGTGGGGTTCAGGCCGGGTTCAGACCGGCTTCAGGCCGACTTCAGACCTGACGATGCGTCACTCGCCGTAACCCTGGCCGCGCTTGTGCTCGTTCAGCCGGCGCCACGGGCCGGTGATGGCCAGCTGGATGCCCGGGGTCTGGATGTTGGCGAACAGGGTCCTGCCGTCGTCCGAGAAGGTCACCCCGGTGAACTCGCTGAACTCGGGCTTCTCGGCGGTGCCGATGTTCAGCTCGTTGCGGGCGATCGGGTAGACCAGCCCGTCCTCGGTGGCGCCGAACAGGTGCGACACGCCCTCGCCGTCCTCGCAGATCACGATGCCGCCGTACGGCGAGACGGTGATGTTGTCCGGGCCGTCGAAGTTGTCGTGGTCGCCCCAGACGTCGGTGTTGACGCCCAGCAGGACCTTCAGGGTGATGGTGCGGCGGGCCGGGCTGTAGAACCACACCTGGCCGTCGTGCTGCAGCGGGCTCTCCGAGCGGGCGTAGCTGGAGACGAAGTAGAACCCGCCGTCACCCCACCACATGCCCTCCAGCTTGCGGGCGCGGGTGACCTCGCCGTCCTTGAACTGCTTGCGGACGGAGACGGTCCTGGCGTCGCGGTCCTGGACCTTGACCCAGTCCACGCCGTAGGTGGTGCCGACCTTGGTGGCGCGGGAGAGGTCGTCGACGAACTTGCCCTGCGCGTCGAAGACCTTGAAGGCCTCCAGCACGCCGGCGTCGGCGGCCAGCTTGCGCAGCTGGTGGCGGCCGTGCCTGTACCCCGCCGGCGGGGTCCAGCGGAACAGCAGGCCGTTCGGGTTCGAGGCGTCCTCGGTCAGGTAGACCTGGCCGCGCTTCGGGTCGACGACCACGGCCTCGTGCGCGTAGCGGCCGAAGGCCTTCACCGGCTGCGGGTCGCGGTTGTAGTCGTCGTCGAAGGGGTCGACCTCGAAGATGTAGCCGTGGTCCTTGGTGAAGCCGTTCTTGCCGGCCTTGTCCTCGGTCTCCTCGCCGGACAGCCAGGTGCCCCACGGGGTCACGCCGCCGGCGCAGTTGGTGGCGGTGCCGGCGATGCCGACCCACTGCTCGACCGAGCCGTCCCGCTTGGCGTGCACGATGGTGCAGCCGCCGGCCGCGCCCGGGTCGTAGACGTGGCCCTCGGTCAGCGGCACCGGGTGCGGCCAGTTGGCGCGGGCACCGGAGAGCTCGTGGTTGACGACCATGTAGTTGCCGCCGCGCTCGTCCTCGAAGGCGGAGGTGCCGTCGTGGTTGCTCGGGGTGAACTCCCCGGTGCGCAGCTTGGTGACGCCGGCCCGGTTGAGGACCTGGTACGAGAAGCCCTTCGGCAGGGACAGCAGCCCGGCCGGGTCCTGGACCAGCGTGCCGTAGCCGACGGCGGTGCCGCCCGCGGCGTTGGTGCCGGCGGCCGCGGCGACCGGCGCCTCACCGCCGACCGGGGCGGCGATCGCGCCGGGGGCGCTGGCCCGCGCCTCGGCGCCGCCGGCGATCAGCACGCCGGCCCCGACGAGGGTGGAACGGTTGACGAAGTCCCGGCGGGACAGCGACATGGCAGCAACTCCTGAGGGGATGAGCGGGCGTCGGGGCGGGATGCCGACGCCCAGCAGGCTCCGCCGGGCGGGTGAACCCGGCATGAAGCCCACCTCACATCGGGGCGGCCATTTGCCGACCGATGACCGACACATGACCTCCGCTTTGCCAAGCCGCCGCCGGCCCTGCCAGAATCCACGACACCGCCGATACCGCAGGCACCGCCGACACCGCCCGCCGGACCTTCGGACCCCGCAAGCCGCCGGACCCCCGGACCGCCGAACCACTCGACCACCGAACCACCGGACCACCGGCTCGTCAGCGCCGCGCCGCCCGCCACTGCTCCCACGCCGCCAGCCACAACTGCTCGGCCAGCCGGTGCTCCTCCCGGACCCCGGCCCCGCCGCCGGGCCGCTCCCGCCACAGCTGTTCCCAGGCCCGCTGCGCCGGCAGGCTCGCCACCTCGCTCGCGAACACCGTGTACCGGACGACCTCCTCCACGGCCGCCGCCCCCTCCGCCGTGCCGACCAGCCACTGCGTCTGCTGGGAGAGCCGGTTGAGGTGGTTGACCATCGAGGTCACCGCCGCCCCGGCCTCCTCCCGGGTCTCGGTGGCCAGCCGTACCTGCTGGCGCACCGCCGCCTCCCAGCGCACCGCGCAGGCGTCCCCGCGCAGTCCGCGCGGCAGTCTCGGGGTGCGCCCGGCCCGGACCTGCGCATCGATCGCGGCAGTCTCCGCGATGCTCTGCGCGACCAGCGACCGGTGCGCCTCCAGCCCGACGGCGGGCGGCAGTTCGCGTTCCTCCACCGGGACGTACCGGGCCTGCCGGGAGGCGAGGTCGCGCAGCAGGTCGGCGCGCCCGCGCAGGTACCGCTCGAAGTCGCCGATCCCGCCGAGCTCCACCCCGTCGGGTGCCACCCCGCGCCCGCAGACCGTCACGGTGAGCCCGCCGATCCGCAGCCGTCCGGCCCACACCGGCTCGGGCCCGACGGCCGCCCCGGCCCCGGGCCGCAGCACCGGCCGGTCCTCGTGCACCTCCACCGCGCGCGGCTCGCCCTCCACCGTGATCCACTCGCGCAGGGCCCGCACCCGGCCCGGCCCGTCGCCCTCGTCGACGCCCAACTGTTCGTAGACGCGGTCCCGTTCGTCCTCGACCACGTCCTCCAGCTCGGGCAGCGGCTCGCAGCTCTCGGCGCCCGGACGGTAGGTGCGCACGGTCACGTACGGGCCGGCCGTCGAGCGCCAGTCGCCGCACTGCACCTCGACCCAGCGCAGCCGGCCGCCGGAGGTCTCGAAGGCGGACAGCGCCTCACCGGTGCGGGCCGGCCCGGCGGCCACGCCGTACACGGGGAAGTCGACCGAGGCGAGGGTCCGGCGGGAGAAGTCCTCCTGGTCGGCGAAACGATCCTCCTGACCCGGCCGGTCCGGGACCGGGAAGCGGCCCGCGGGGCCGGTGTTCCACTCCTGGGGCCTGCCGCCGTTCTCCCGCACCATCCTGTGCCGCACCCCCGACTCCTCGCGCCCGCACCGCTGACGCCACCTTACGTGCCCGCAGCTGCCGGGTCATCAGCCCGGCTGCCGGACGGGGACGGTGGCCGTGTCAGGACGTCCGGTTGTCAGCCGTGCTCCCTAACCTGGCGGCATGACAGCACAGAGCAGCACCACCGAGGCCGGAACCGGGTCGCCGAACGGCGTCCCGGCCCGGATCAGCATCGTCACCCTCGGCGTCTCCGACCTCGACCGCAGCGCCCGCTTCTACGAGGACCTCGGCTGGCGGCGCTCCACCGCCTCCAGCCCGGAGATCGTCTGGTTCCGCACCGCCGACTCGGCGCTCGGCCTCTTCCCCACCGACGAGCTGGCCGCCGACGCGGGCGTTCCCGCCACCGGCGAACCGTCCTTCCGCGGCGTCACCCTCGCGGTGAACCTGGAGTCCCCCGCGCTGGTGGACGCCGCGATGAAGACGGCCGTCGAGGCCGGCGCCGTGATGGTCAAGCCGCCGGTCCCGACGAGCTGGGGCGGCTACTCCGGATACTTCGAGGACCCGGACGGCCACCTCTGGGAGCTGGCCCACAACCCGTTCTTCCGCTTCACCGAGGACGGCTCGCTGGACCTGCCCTGAACCGCCTACTTCTTGGAGCGCGCCTTGAACGCCGCCTTGCGGGCCTCCTTGGCCACCGCGCGGTCCAGGTGCAGCTCCCCGATCGCCTCCAGGACGTCCGCCGTGTACGGGTGGTCGACCCGCCACAGCTCGCCGAACCAGGCCGCCGGATCGCCCTTCACCGGCAGGTCGGTGATCAGTTCGCGGAGCAGCCCGGCGTCGCCGCCGCTGTCCAGCAGCTGGGCGGCGAAGGTGTCGACCACCGTCCACAGCGTCATCGTCCGGTCCGGCGCCGGCACGTCCGTCGCACCCCGCGCGGTCAGCCAGGCCCGCGCGGCGCCGCCCAGCTCCGGGTCGTCCAGCACCTCCCGGACGGCCGGCCCGGCATCCGCCCCCAGCAGGTCGAGCGCCGAGACGCACAGCATCCGCCGCAGCGGCCCGTACGCGTCGCTGCCGCGCGCCGCCGCGAGCAGTTCGCGCGCGGCGGCCACCGGCTCCCGGCCGGTGGTCCACACCCGCAGCTCCTCGTCCGGCAGCACGTTGACCGACTCGCACACCGCGCGCAGCAGCTCGGCCGCGTCGCCCTGGGCCAGCTCGCCGACCAGCGGGGCGTCGTAGCCGTCCTCCAGCAGCCACTGCCGGATGCCGTACTGGCCGAGCGGGGTGAGCCGGACCAGCCCGAAGCGGGCCGACTCCTCCTTGTCCAGCGGCTCCTCGCCGACGACGGCGGGCTCCGTGCCCTCCTCCTCGTCGAACAGCTCCGGGTCGATCGGGCGGTAGTCCAGCAGGCCCAGCTCGGCCAGGTCGCCCAGCATCGGGTCCAGCGACACCATCACGTCGGTGATGTCGCCCAGCAGTTCCTCGCTCGGCTCCTCGCCCTCCGGCACCACCAGCAGCGCGGCCAGCACGCCCAGCGGCACGGTCTCGTTGCCCGGCTCGGCGAACGCGGTGGTCTCGTAGAGCACCTGCAGTGCCTCGTCCAGCAGCTCGGCGGCCTCGTCCCGGGCCTCCTCGACCTCGGAGAGCCCGTCCTCGTCCTCCTCGTCCTCCTCGCCCGGCTCGGCCCCGGCCTCCGCGTCGGCCCCCTCCGCCGACTCCTCCGGCATCGAGTCCGCCTCCACGGCCAGCTCCCGGACGATCCCGGCAGCGGTCAGCCACAGCTCCAGGACGGTCTCCGGATCGCCCTCCTCGGCGGGCTCCAGGTCCGGTCCCGGAACGGCGACATGCTCGCCCTCCGCGGTCGTGCCGAGTTCCACCAGGTCCAGGTCGCAGGCCAGCGACCAGGCCCGCAGCGCCTCGACCTCGGCCTCCTCCGGCACCTCGCCCTCGGCCGGGGCCAGGCCCAGCAGCCGTGCCGCGGGCGCCCGGTCCGCCTCGACGAGGTCGCCGAACTCGTCCACCGCCCGGTGCGGGGCGGCCCAGCGGGCCAGCGCCAGCGCGTACCCGAACATCGGGACGGCCTTCGCCTGGTCGGCCAGCTCCTGCTCGGGCGGCAACTTCACCGGCGGCACCAGGACCGCCGCGTCGTCGAGGTCCTCGTCGTCCAGCCCGTGCGCGGCGAACGCCCCGTAGAGGTCCTGCAGCTCCATGTCCGCGGGCAGCACGGCCTCGGCCGTGCCCTCTCCCGCCGAGGCCCCGGTGTTCTTGCGACGTCGTCCGGCCATCGTTGTGCGCTCTCCCTCAGCCAGCGGTCAGCCCAACAGCGCCGCGTACCGTTCCACCACCTCAGCGTATAGGTGTGGCACCCCCGATGCCCGGCCGCAAGGGGCGCACACAGGGGCGCGCGCCGTATGCGTGCGCCCACCCCTTATCCTTCGCATGGGTACCGCGCACAACCCCGCGCGGGCCCCGGGGCAACGAAGCCCCCTTCTTCAGCTCATCCGCTCCACCTGGGAGCCCCGCACCGCGGCCACCACCACAGCGCCTCAGGACGGGCGCGCCGGCCTACCCCGCCGACCCCGGTGGCGCCCTGCCACAGGAGACCCCTCACATGGCGGACCTCTCCCCCGCCGGCTCCGGCCTGCGCACCGCGCGGCTCGACGGACGCCGACTGTCGGAGGCCCTGCTCCCCCTGGAGCTCGCGCCGCGCGGCCAGCTCCAGCTCGCCGCAATCAGCCGCTGGAACGCGCTGCGCGGCGTCCGCGTCGGCCTGGTGGCCGCCGCCCTGCTGTTCATGCTCATCGGTGCCAACCTGGCGACGCCGATCTACCCGTTGCTGCAGCAGCGCCTCGGGCTCGGCCCCCTCGACACCACGATCCTCTTCACGATCTACGTGTTCGCGCTGGTCCCGGTGCTGGCCATCGTCGGCCACTGGTCCGACCACCTCGGCCGCCGCGCCCTGATCCTGCCCGCCGTCGCCCTGGCCGCCGCGGGCGACGTCGTGTTCGCGACCGCCGGCAGCTTCTGGCAGCTGGCGGCCGGCCGGGCCGTCCAGGGCATCGCCGTCGGCCTGTCCACCGGCGCGGCCGGGGCCGCCCTCGGTGACCTGCTGCCCGACCGTCCGACACTGGCCGCCAAGCTCACCCTGGCCTGTTCCGCCGGTGGCGTCGCGCTCGGCCCGGTGGTCGGCGCCCTGCTGGCCGGCGGCTCGGACCCGCTGATGACGCCCTTCCTGCTGCACGCCATCGCCCTGCTCGCGCTCTGCGTGCCGCTGGCCCTCGTCCACCCGCGGATGCCCGGCCGCAACCGCCCGCCGACCTCCCCGCCCCGGATCACCACCCCGGCCCACCTGCGCCCGCAGCGCCTGCGGCTGCCGCGCACCGGCCGCCGCGAGTTCCTGCTGGCCGCCTCGGCCGGCTTCGTCTCGTACGCGGTCTTCGGCGTCTACCTCAGCCTGGCCCCGGCCTTCGCCGCCAAGCTGCTGCACACCTCCTCGCACCTGACCGGCGCGATCGTGGCCGCCCTGCTGCTCGGTTCCTCGGCCGCCGCCCAGCTGGTCGTCCCGCCGACCTCGGACCGCGTGGTGATCGCCCTCGGCATGACCGGCCTGGCCACCGGCCTCGCCCTGGTCGTCGCCGCCGGGTACACCGGCACCCCGGCGCTGCTGTTCATCGGCAGCGTCCTCGGCGGATCCTGTCAGGGCGTGGCGTTCCGCTCCCTGTTCACCACCGCCGTCGCCGCGTTGGACCCGGAACGCCGGGGCTCCGAACTGTCCGCCCTCTGGGTGATCGTCTACCTCGGCAGCTCCCTGCCCATCGTCGTCGTCGGCGCCCTCGTCCAGGCCTACGGCCTGCTCCCCGCCGTCAGCGGCTTCGCCACCCTCGCGGCGCTCCTCTGCGCCTCCCTGGCGGTGGCCGTCGCCCGCAAGCCCGAGGCGGCCTGACCCCCGGCACCACGCACGAACGC